>NZ_DAIUJO010000032.1:0-36740 GCF_036848755.1 Sinomonas sp.
CGCCGCCCACCTGCTGATGGCGGGCGCCGGGGGACCGATGGCGGGTGCCGGGGGACCGATGGCGGGCGCCGGGGGACTGATGGCGGGTGCCGGGGGACTGATGGCGGTGATCGCCGTCGTCATGGCCATGGCCTGCTCCCCGTGCGCGTGGGGCATGTGGCGTTCCCCGTCGGCGCGCTCGGCCCGCGTCCTCGTGGGGATGTCGCTGGGGATGGCCCTCCTGCACGGGGCGTTGCTGCTCGGCGCCGCGCCTGCCTTGGGTCATTCGCACGGAGCCGCCGCCTCGTCGTCGGCCGTTCCTGCGGCTGCCTCGACTGGCCACGATCTGTCGATGCTCGCCGTCATGGGCGCCGACTTCACGGCCGCGATGCTCGCGGCGAGCTGGATCCGGCGGTCCTCCACCCTCGCCCGGAGGCGCTAGCGTGACGGGGTGAGCATTGCTGCCAACCCCTCCGACGGAACCCCCATCGCCTACGACGTCTCCGGGGAAGGCCCCGCCGTGCTCCTCCTCCACGGATCGGCTCTTTCACGCGCCGTCTGGAGGGGCTTGGGCTACGTGAAGGCACTCGAAGGGTTCACGGTCATCCGGCTGGACCTGCGCGGCCACGGCCGCAGCGGGAAGCCGCACTCCCCGGCCGGCTATCGCATGCCGCTCGTCGTCGAGGACGTCATCGCTGTCCTCGACGACGCCCGTGCCGAGAGGTGCCACGCCGTCGGGTACTCGTTCGGTGCCCGCGTCGCGTTCGCGCTGGCCGCGCGTGCCCCCGAGAGGGTCGCGAGCCTCGCGACCCTCGGCGGCACCTACCGCTCACAGCGCGGCGAGGTCGAGAAGGTCTTCTTCCCCGGGTACCTCGACGCGCTGCGGAGAGGCGGGATGGCGGCCTTCGCCGACGGCTTCCAGGCCGCGGGGAACCGATTGGACGCGTCGACGCGCGCGGCCTTCCTCGCCAACGACGCCGAGGCCATCGCGGCCTACTTCGAGGCCACCGAAGAGGGCGAAGGCGTCCCGGAGGCCGTTCTGGCCCAGCTGCCGATGCCGGCGCTGCTCATGGCCGGCACCCTCGACGTGCCGCGGCTCGAGCAGTCCCGCCGGGCGGCAGAGATCATGCCGCACGCCCGCTTCGTGGAACTGCCCGACCGCACTCACGCCTCGACGCTGTTCCCGGCGGGACCGGTACTGGAGGAACTCGTCCCGTTCCTGCGCAGCGCGGTGGCGGCGAGATAGGCGAAGAACTCGCCCAAGCCGTACTCCCATGGCGGAAGCTCCTCGCACAGACCCACCACGTTGGCGAGCGTCCCGAGCCGCGCACTCGAGACGGAGACGCGGTCGCCGACCCGATGGGTGAAGCCCTTCCCTGGCTCGCCGCGATCTTGGACGGGCGCGAAGAGCGTGCCGGTGAAGAGCGCGAAGCCGTCCGGGTACTGGTGGTGACGCCCGACAGTCGCCGAGATGAGCTCCTCGAACGGCCGGCTGATGTGAGCGAGGCTGTTGCGCCCCTCGAGGCGGAAGCCGTCCGCGCCGAGCACCTCGAGCAGGATCTCCTCGTCCCGCAGCGAGTCGAGCGTGAATCCGCCGTCGAAGAGCCGGATGAAGGGTCCCATGGCGCAAGACGCGTTGTTGTCCTTGGCCTTGCCGAGCAGGAGGGCGCTTCGCCCCTCGATGTCGCGCAGGTTGACGTCGTTGCCGAGGGTGGCCCCGACCGGTCGGCCGTCGGGCGCGACCACGAGGACGAGTTCGGGTTCCGGGTTGTTCCACTCGGACGCCTCGAGGATACCGATCTGCGCGCCATAGCCCACCGAGGCCAGCACCGGGGCCTTGCTGAACACCTCGGGATCCTTCCCGATGCCGACCTCGAGGTACTGGGACCACAGCCCCTCCTCCTTCAGGACCGCCTTGGCCTTCTCGGCCTCGTCGCTGCCAGGGCGAACGCCGTCGAGACTTCCTCCGAGGGCCGCGCCCACGCGCTCCCGGAGCGCGGCGGCGCGAGCGGGGTCGCCCGCGGCCCGCTCCTCGATGACCCGCTCGATCATGCTTTCCACGAAAGTCACGCCGCACGCCTTGACCACTTGGAGGTCGATCGGAGCGAGCAGATGTGGGCGCGAGCGGTCGCCGGCTTCAGCAGCGTCGATCAGCTCGGCGGTGGACCAACGGGGCGTCAGGTCCTGAGCCATCGCGCGCCGCACGACGCCGGCCGGGTCGCCTGAGGCGAGCAGGCCCGCCATCGTGGGGGCCTGTTCCTGCAGGTCGTAGACGTCCTCTCCGCGCACGGCCACGATCCGCGGGCCGCCGGCCTCCGGATCCCAGACTCGGCCGACGAGGAGGGCGGCCTCCGTGTCCTCGGGCAGGACGCGCTCGAGCCCGGTCATCGGTCGGCCCCCTGCTCGACTCGGCTCCGGTGCCAGACGCCGTCCACCCTCTGCGGGACCTGCCAGGGGTTGGCGTCCCGCAGCGGCTCGGGAAGGCCTTCCTCGGGCCACCCCTGATACGCGACGGGGCGGAGGAACCGGCGGATCGCCGCCGTCCCCACCGACGTGGTGTTGCTCGACGTCGCGGGGTACGGACCCCCGTGGTGCTGGGCGTAGCTCACTGTCACGCCGGTGGGCCACTGGTTCCAGAGGACACGCCCGCTGCGCTCGGCAAGCTTCTCCGCGAGCTTCGCGGTCGGCCCGTCCGCAGTGTCCTCGGCAAGGTCGTCCGGAGTTCCCTGGATCGCCGTCGTGAGCTGTCCCTCGAGCAGGCCGACCACGCGGAGGAGCTCGACGTCGTCGGAATAGCGCACCACGAGGCTCGCCGGGCCGAACATCTCGCGCCGCAGCAGCTCGGCGTCGGCGAGGGCCGCGCTCGCCTCGGCGACGAGCACGGTCGGCCGCGGGGCTTCGTCGAAACTGCCCGGGATGAGGACCCGGACGCCGGGCCGCGACGACATCTCCTCGACCGCCCTCTCGTAGCCTCCGGCGAGGCGATCCGTGAGGAGCGCGTGCCGCGCGACCTCGGGAAGGGCCGCCCTGAGCGGTTCCTCGAGCTCCGCGTCCTCGCCCGCGGGAACGAAGAGGAGCCCCGGCTTCGTGCAGAACTGTCCCATGCCGAGCGTGAAGGAGCCGACGTATTCCCTGAGGACCTGTTCCCGCCGCTCCTGCCATGCGTCCGGCGTGACGACGACGGCGTTGATCCCACCGAGCTCGCCGTAGAACGGGATGGGTTCGGGGCGCTTGGCCGCGAGGTCCATGAGGGCGCGGCCGCCCGCTGTCGAGCCCGTGAAGCCGATCGCTCTGACCAGGGGATGCCCGACGAGCTGCACTCCCGCCTCCCGTCCCATGACGAGTGCGAACAGGCCCGATGGCGCGCCGGCCGCCTCGAGTCCGCGCACGACGGCGGCGGCCGTCAGGACGGCCAGTTCCGGGTGGGCTTCGTGGCCTTTGTGCACGACGGCGCAGCCGGCCGCGAGCGCGGAGGCTGTGTCGCCTCCCGCGACGCTGAACGCGAACGGGAAGTTGGAGGCTCCGAAGACGCCGACAACCCCCAGCGGGACGTTCATCCGGCGGATATCGGGGCGGGGACCCATGCCCCACTCCGGGTCCGCGTGGTCGATCGTTGCGTCGAGGTGCTCTCCGGAGCGGATCTCCGCGGCGAAGAGCCGCAGCTGGAAGACGCTCCGGCGCAGTTCGCCCGTGAGCCTCTGCTCGGCGAGGTGCGTCTCCTGCGATGCGACCCCGACAAGGGCCGCCGCGTCAGCCTCGAGGGCCGAGGCCACCGACTCGAGCCATCCGGCCCTCGCCGCTGGAGTGGCGCTCCTGCCCTTGAGGAACGCCTCGTGGGCCGCCTCGACGGCCGCGGTGAGTTCCGCCGTCGTCGTCTGCTCGCCTGTTGCGCTGTGGCCTGTTGCGCTGTGGCTCATCGCGCGTCTCCCGCCAAGGTGGGGGACGAGACGGCGGCGCGGGCTCCGACCTCGAGCCATCCCGGGCCGGACGGGAACTCCCAGCGCTCGCGGGAGGCCGCGACCATCTCGGCCCCCGTACCCGGACGCTGTGGCGCCACGTACCGGCCGCGGTCGATCCGGACCGGCTCGGCGAAGTGCTCGTGGAGGTGGTCGACGTACTCGATCATCCGGTTCTCCTGCGTCCCGGAGACCGCCGCGAAGTCGAAGAACGAGAAATGCTGGACGAGCTCGCAGAGCCCGACGCCGCCCGCGTGCGGGCACACGGCCACGCCGAACTGCGCCGCCAGGAGGATGTTCGCGAGGTTCTCGTTCACGCCCGCGACGCGGGTGGAGTCGATCTGGAGGACGTCGATCGCGCCCGCCTGGAGGAGCTGCTTCACGACGATCCGGTTGGCCACGGCTTCGCCCGTCGCAACCCGGACCGGTTCGACGCCCTTGCGGATGGCCGCGTGGCCGAGGATGTCATCCGTGCTCGTCGGCTCCTCGATCCAGTAGGGCTCGAATTCGGCGAGGGCCTTGACCCACTCGATCGCCTCGGGGACGTCCCAGCGCTGGTTCGCGTCGATCGCCAGGGGAAGCGTGCCCACTGCCTCGCGGGCGAGGCGCAGGCGGCGGCGGTCGTCCTCGACGCTCCCACCCACTTTGAGCTTGACCATCGAGAAGCCGTCGGCGACAGCCTCCCGGCTGAGGCGGACGAGCTTCTCATCGCTGTAGCCGAGCCATCCGGGCGACGTCGTGTAGGCGGGGTAGCCGTTCGCCTGGAGTTCGGCGATGCGGCCCGCCTTGCCTGACTCGCCTCGGCGCAGGATCTCGAGGGCCTGCGCCGGGCTGAGGGCGTCCGAGATGTGGGTGAAGTCGATGACGTCGACGATCTCCTCCGGGGTCAGCTCGCTCAGGAGGAGCCAGAGCGGCTTGCCCTCGCGGCGTGCCTTGAGGTCCCACAGCGCGTTGACGAGGGCGCCGCAGGCCATGTGGCTCACTCCCTTCTCGGGCCCGAGCCAGCGGAGCTGGGAATCGTGGACGAGGCGGCGTGACGCCTCGCCGAGGTCGGCTACGAGTGCGTCCGCGTCGAGGCCAGCCAGCAGGGCGCCGTAGGACTCGATGGCTCTGACCACGATTTCGTTGCCGCGGCCGCCGGTGAAGACGAAGCCGTGGCCCTCTTCGCCGTCGTCGGTCCGGATGACGACGTAAGCAGCGGAATAGTCGGGGTCGACGTTGACGGCGTCGGAGCCGTCAAGCTCGAGGGAAGTGGGGAAGCGGACGTCCTGGGTCGTGATGGAGGAGATGCGGGCCATGGGACTCTCTCATCGTCGAAGTAGTGATCCTATAGGATATCGAACAGCGTACCCGAGGGCCATGGCGGTAGGCCGTGTGCGAGTTGGCTGGGCCGTAGACGAGCTAGGCCGTGTACGGGTGAACCAGCCGTGTCTAGCCTGTGGATGTGGCCACCCCCGACTCCGTCCTCGAATGGCTCGTCGAATCAGACCCGGCGCTTCGCTGGCAGGTGGAGCGCGACCTCCTCCACGCTCCGCAGCACGTCTGGGAAGACACCCGGAGCCGCATCGCGAGCGAAGGCTTCGGAGCCCGCCTCCTCGCGCTGCAGGGCCCCGACGGCCAGTGGGCAGGCGGTTCCTATTTTCCGCGCGACTTCGACTTCCAAGGCCCAGAAGCCGCCGAGGGCGCAGGGCAGCCGTGGACGGCGACGACCTGGACCCTCAACACCCTCCGCGACTGGGGGCTCGACCCGGCCGCGCTCAACGGCACCGCCGAGCTTCTCGCCGTCAACAGCCGCTGGGACTACGAGGGCCTGCCCTACTGGGGCGGCGAAGTCGACTGCTGCATCAACGCCTACACCCTCGCCATCGGAGCGTGGCTCGGCGCCGACGTGGCCGGGATCGCGCAGTGGTTCCTGAAGCACAGAATGGACGACGGCGGGTGGAACTGCGAGTGGGTGAACGGCTCGACTCGGTCCTCGTTCCACTCCACGCTCAACGCTCTGCGCGGCCTCCTCTACTACGAGACCGCGAGGGGCAGCAACGACGAGCTCCGGGAGGCGCGCAAGGCAGGGGAGGAGTATCTCCTGCAACGCCACTTGCTTCGGCGGCTCACGACCGGCGAGATCGTGGGGTGGTGGGCGGCCAGCTTCGCGTATCCCTTCCGCTGGCGGTACGACGTGCTGCGTGCACTGGATCACTTCAGGTCCGCGGCCCTCGAGGACGGACTCCCACCGGATGGGCGCCTCGGGGAGGCCGTCGCCGTCGTCCGCGCCGCGCGCCGGCAGGACGGCAGGTGGCTCCAGGGAAAGGTGCTGCCCGGTCGCGTGTGGTTCGACGTGGACGTGCCCGAAGGTGAGCCGTCGAGGTGGCTCACGTTCTACGCGTCGCGGGTGCTCGAGTGGTGGGACAGCGAGGCGCACTCCGAGGGTGGTCCTCGGAGGACCTCCCTCGCCTTCCCGCGTCGGCATACGGTCGAAGGGTTGTTCCACAACCGAGCGCGAAGGGGATAGCAGACAGATGAAGCAACGCACTATCGGGACCGTGTCAGTGAGTGCCATCGGACTTGGCGGGATGCCGATGTCGATCGAGGGGCGTCCCGACGAGCAGCAGTCCATCTCTACGATCCACGCCGCCCTTGAAGCCGGCGTGACGCTGATCGACACGGCTGACGCCTACCACCTGCCGGGGGCGGCTGACGTCGGGCACAACGAGGAGCTCATTGCCAAGGCGGTGCGCACCTACGGCGGAGACGTATCTCACGTGATCATCGCCACGAAAGGCGGCCACCTTCGCCCGCAAGAAGGCCCATGGGCGCAGAACGGCGATCCCGCCTATCTCAAGCAGGCTGCCAAGGCCTCGGCCCATCGGCTCGGGGTCGACGCGATCGATCTGTACCAGTATCACCGCCCCGACCCGCGGGTGCCCTACGCGGACTCCGTCGGAGCTCTTGCCGAGCTTCTCGATGAAGGCGTGATCCGCATGGCTGGGATCTCGAACGCCAACGTCGATCAGATCAAAGAGGCCAACGAGGTGCTCGGCGGCAGGCTGGTCTCGGTCCAGAACCAGTTCTCCCCGAGGTTCCGATCGAGCGAACCCGAGCTCGCGCTGTGCGCGGAGATGGGCATCGCCTTCCTCCCGTGGAGCCCTCTCGGGGGAATCTCGTCGGCATCCGACCTCGGGTCCATCCACGACGAGTTCGCCCGAGTGGCACAGAGCCATGGGGTGTCTCCGCAAGTCGTGGCGCTCGCCTGGGAGCTGGCGAAAGCCGAGATCGTCATCCCCATCCCGGGGGCTTCGCGCCCCGCATCGATCCGAGACTCTGCCTCGGCAGCGGAGCTCGAGCTCACCCCTGAGGAACTCCGCAGGCTCGAATCCTGACGGCCCTCACCGCGCCGACCCCTAGCCGACGGTGTCGGTGGGGGCGGCGCGGTGATCTATCTCGGCAGTGAGAGTGTCGATGCGGGCGAGCGCCTCGTCGAACTGTTGGACGGTCGCCCACAGGTCGGGATGCTGATCCTGGATCTCCTCGAGGGTCTTGCCTCCCGACCGGAGGGAGGCGAGGTCGAAGCTGACATTGGTGCGAGCACCCGCGAGTGCGGCTCGAAGGGCCCCGAACGCGACGACGACATCGGAGACCAGCGCCGGGTTGCCGTTTGCCGCGAGCCAGGCGAGATCGTCGAGGGCGCCGAGGGCCCGCTCGCCCAGGGCTGCAGAGGACTTGGCGGCATTGAGGGAGGCGCGACGGATGGCTTCCTCCCGTCCGGGGCCCGGGTCCAGCCGGAACGCCGCGCCGAAGGCCTCGGACGCCGAGGCGTCTTCATCGGCCAGCCGGAGGGCAGCCTCCCGGAGCGACTGGGCCCGGGCCCGAATGCGGCTGACCTCGGCGAGGCCGTCTCCGTCCGCTTCGGTGTAGCCCGCAACCATGGACATCAACGAGGCCGTGACCGCGAGCGTGAGCCCCGTGCCGGCGCCGCCCCCCGGTGAGCCGGTGGACTGGGCCAGCGCGCTGGTCCATTCCTCAACCGTGGAGCTTCGGGTGCTGACTGGCTGGGAATCGTTCATGGCTTCCAGTCTGGATGCTCAGTGCCGCATTTGCTGACCGGCCTGAGGCGGGACCAGGCGGAGGGCCCAAGGCTGATGCTCACCATGGCCTGAGCTGCCCCCAGGGTACTGGTCCTGAGGCTACGCCCGAACACCAGACTCTGAGAACCCAGCCCCGTTCGCCCTGTAGCCAGTGGGCGATTCGCCGAAAGCGGCCCGGAAGACGCGGCTGAAGTGCGCGGAGTCGAGGAAGCCCCAGCGTGCCGCGATGGCGGTCACGGGCCGATCTGCGAGCACGGGGTCGCGCAGGTCGCGACGGCACCGCTCGAGCCGGCGCTCGCGGATCGACGCCGAGACAGTGGTACCGAGCTCTCGGAAGAGGTCGTGGAGATGACGTGTCGAGATGTAGTGCGCCGCAGCAATCGACCCAGGCGAGAGCTCGGGGTCCCCCAGATGCGACTCGATGAAGTCGTGAATGCGGGCGAGGAGAATCTGGTGCGGATCACGGGACGCCGCGGCGCGCAGGTCGAGTTCCCCGTTGAAGAGCGTGGTCACGAGGTCGAGCGCGTTGCGGACCAGACGGGTCCCGTTGGGCCCCGCGATGGCCTCGAGGTTCTCGGCGAGGCGGACGAGGAACGGGCTCACGAGCTGCCCTAGGCCACCCGAACCGCTGATGGCCGTCGCGGTCACCTGCGCCATGGCCTCGGCGGGAAGGTCGAGCGCGGAGTGCGGGAACATGAGCACGAGCGAGCGGAAGTCGCCGTCGAACGCGAGCGTGTACGGGCGGTCGGTCGTATACACGGCCAGATCTCCCGGCTGCAGCACGGCCTCCCTCCCGTCCTGCAGGAGAAGACCGGTCCCCGCGAGCTGGATCCCGAGCTTGAAGTACTTCAGCTCGGAGGCGGCGATGAGCTCTTCAGTCCGGTGAACAGCATGCCCGGTCGCGTCGACCTCGATCATTGCCAGGTCGTCGGGCAGGAGCCGCTTGCCGCGCATCGTTCCCCGAAACCCCATGGGGCGGTCGACGGTGACCTTGAGCGGGACGAAGGACTCGGACGTCGCGCGGCGCCACGTGTCCACGTCGCGTGCGACGGCGAGGTCGAGGGCCGGCGACATGGCGGCGGTGAGGGGTGTCATCCTGATCCTCCCTTTTGGATGTGGGTGTGTTTCAGATGCAGGCATGCTGCCGTTGCCCCAGGCAAGTGCGTCAGATAAGTGCGTCGAGAAGCGTGTCGAGCTGGGCGATGAGCTTTTCCGGGGAGTGGTGGGCGGGGGAGAGGGTGGCGGTGATCTGCGCTCCGAGCAGGAGGTCCATGACCGCTCCGAGGGCGTTCTCGGGGTCGTCGCCCCGGTAGCCTGCGTCGGCCAGCAGCTGTGCCAAGGATGCCCGCCACTGTTCCATGGACCTGTCGTGCACGGCGGCCTTCCCGGGATCTTGGAGCGCCTTCTGCCAGAAGGCGATCGCGACGCGGGCCTCGTTGAGCCGCTCGTCGTCGAGCGGGAGGATCTCGTGGCAGTACGCGCGAATCGCGTCCAGGCCGGTCAAACCTGCCGTGGCTGCCTCCATGCGCCGGTTCGTCTGGGCGAAGATGTGCTCGAAGGCGAAGTCCAGCAACCGGTCCTTCGTGGGGAAGTAGGGCTTGAGGGCGCCATTGGCGAAGCCGGCCTCCGCTGCGATGTCCCGCATCGTGGCGCCGTCGAGGCCCTTCTCGGCGATGATGCGCCAGGTCGCGTCCACGAGTTCCACTCGGCGCTGGTCGTGGTCCACGATCTTCGGCATCGGCCCTTCCGTCCTCTTCCCGGGTCTTTTTTCTACGGCTGTTGTGATTCAGCTTACAGAGGGTTATTGTCTACGTCTATAGAAAAAACTGTTTCTCCCCGGGAGGCACCATGAGCACTGAGACGACGACGTCGCCCACCTACCCCGCCGGCGCCGCAGAGGAGGGTCCGGCCCGCGCAGAACACGCCTGCCACTCCGCGGCATCGCAGCCGGTGGCCGGTGCCGCCTACGCCCTGGCGAGCGCCGAGGAGATCATCGCGGTCCGGGAGGTCCTCGCCGAGGCAGGCCTCTGGAGGGAGACGACGCGCATCGCCTACCTCGGGCTCGTCGACCCTCCCCGTCGCTCGACTCCTGAAGGCGCAAACGACGGCGGGCGGTCCGGCGGGGCCTCCGATGCCACGTCCGCTCCCGTGGACCGCCGCTTCCGCGCGTTCCTGCATGACACCGCGGGGGCGCGGCCGCACGACGTCGTCGTCTCCGTGACCCATCGAAGCGTGGTCTCCGACATCGAACTGGACACCGCTGTCACGGGCGAGCTGCCAGTCCTCGAGGAGGAGTTCGAGGCGGTCGAGGAGATCCTGAACGCAGACGGGCGCTGGCTCGCAGCGCTCGCGGCCCGGGGGCTCGACGTGGCCACTGTCCGGGTCGCGCCGCTCTCGGCAGGTGTGTTCGAGTACCCCGAGGAGAAGGGCCGCCGGATCCTGCGCGGTCTCGCCTTCGTGCAGGAGTCTCCCCAGGACCTTCCGTGGGCCCATCCGGTCGACGGGCTCGTCGCCTACGTGGACATCGTCAACCGGAGCGTCGACGAGGTCCTCGACTTCGGGCCGGTTCCCGTTCCGGGGGAGCACGGCAACTTCACCGACCCGGAGCTCACCGGGCCGGTGCGCACAAGCCAGAAGCCCATCGAGATCACCCAGCCCGAGGGCCCCAGCTTCACGGTCGCCGACGGCAACCACGTCGAATGGGAGCGGTGGAGCCTGGACGTCGGCTTCGATGTGCGCGAGGGCTTGGTGCTGCACAACATCGCGTTCGACGACGTCGCCTCCGATGCCGCCCGGCGCGACGGGACCCGCCGTCGGCGGATCCTGGACCGCGCCTCGATCGCGGAGATGGTCGTCCCGTACGGGGACCCGTCGCCTGTGCGCTCGTGGCAGAACTACTTCGACACGGGCGAGTACCTCGTGGGCCAGTACGCCAACTCCCTCGAGCTGGGCTGCGACTGCCTCGGCGAGATCACGTACCTCAGTCCCGTCGTCAGCGACGCGTTCGGCAACCCGCGGACCATCCGGAATGGAATCTGCATGCACGAGGAGGACTGGTCGATCCTGGCCAAGCACTCCGACCTCTGGGCCGGGGTGGAGTATGTGCGCCGAAACCGGCGTCTCGTGATCAGCTTCTTCACGACGATCGGAAACTACGACTACGGCTTCTACTGGTACCTCTACCTCGACGGCACCATCGAGTTCGAGGCGAAGGCGACCGGGGTGGTGTTCACGAGCGCCCACCCCGGCAAGGGCTACGAGTACGCCTCCGAGCTCGCCCCGGGACTCGGCGCCCCGTTCCACCAGCACCTCTTCAGCGCCCGCCTGGACTTCGCGCTCGACGGCGGGCCGAACCGGGTCGAGGAGGAGGACGCCGTGCGTGTTCCGGTAGGACCCGGCAACGAGCGCGGCAACGCTTTCACGAGGCGGCGTACCGTGATCCGTCGTGAAGCCGAGGGCGCCCGCAGCGCGGACATGTCCGCCGGCCGTACGTGGATCGTCTCCAACCCCGAGTCGCTCAACCGCCTCGGCGAGCCGGTCGGCTACAAGCTGCACCCGCAGGGCCAGCCCATGCTGCTCGCGGACCCGTCGTCCTCGGTCGCGCGCCGCGCGGCGTTCGCGACGAAGGACCTGTGGGTCACCGCCTACGACGAGGCGGAGCGTTACCCGACCGGCGACTTCGTCAACCAGCACGCCGGGGGCGCCGGCCTGCCCGCGTTCCAGTCCCAGGACCGCGACCTCGACGGGACCCAGATCGTCGTCTGGCACACGTTCGGCCTCACGCACTTCCCGCGCCCGGAGGACTGGCCCATCATGCCCGTCGACCACGTCGGCTTCCGCTTGCGCCCGGAGGGGTTCTTCGACCGGAGCCCCGTCCTGGACGTTCCGCCCTCGGCCCCCCGCGAGGGCGGCCACTGCCACTCCTAGCGAGCCGGTCCGAGGCGCGCTTCGGGCGACAAGAAGCGTTCGCTGTGGGACAAGTCACTCGGCATGCGGCCCCAGCAGGATGGTGCTGTGGCCGCAGCCGCATTCCTATGATTTCCTCTGAGACTGGAGAACCCATGAGCATCGAGACGAGTTCGCAGCACGCGGGCTCACATGGCGCAGCGGGGGGCACGCCGAACGTGACACACGCAAAGGAGCGCAGGCTCGGCGTGGCGTCGGTGACCATGATGATCATCGCCGCATCCGCACCGCTGACCGTCCTGGCCGGCGGCGTGACCACAACCTTCGCAGTGACGGGGCTTCTCGGTGTGCCCCTGTCCTACCTGATTCTGGGAGCCGTGCTGGCCATCTTCGCGGTCGGCTATGCCGCGATGAGCCGGCACGTCACGAACGCCGGCGCGTTCTACGCGTACGTCGCCCAGGGCATCTCCCGTCCGGCCGGGGTGGGCGCCTCGCTCGTTGCGCTCATGTCCTACAACCTCATGCAGGTCGGCATCTACGGGCTGTTCGGCTTCACGGTCTCTTCGCTCCTGTCGTCGCGGTTCGGCCTCAACGTCCCGTGGTGGATCCCCGTGATCATCTGCATCGCAGTCGTCGCGGTGCTCGGCGTCAACCGGGTGGACCTCTCGGCCAAGGTCCTGGGGGGCCTCGTGGCGCTCGAGTTCCTCGTCGTCATCGTCTACGACGTCGTCTCGTTCGCCGCTGCCCCCGAGGGCGTCACAGCGGCTCCGCTTTCGCCGGCGAGCCTCTTCGTCCCGGGCGTGGGGGCCGTCCTCTCGTTCGGCATCGCGGCGTTCATGGGCTTCGAGTCCGCCGCGATCTACAGCGAGGAGGCCAAGGACCCGCATCGCACGATCCCGCGCGCGACCTACACGGCCGTCGCCGTCATTGCCGTCTTCTATGCCGTCTCCTCGTGGGCCATGGCAGTCGGCACCGGTCCGTCGCAGCTCTTCGACGCGGCAGGGAAGCAGGGTCCTGACCTCGTCTTCACCTTCCTCTCGGGCCACATCGGCCAGCTCGTCGCGGACATCGCCCAGGTGCTGTTCTGCACGAGTCTCTTCGCGGCGCTCGTGAGCTTCCACAACGCGGTGGCCCGGTACTTCTTCTCCCTCGGCCGCGAGCGGGTCATTCCCGCGTGGCTCGAGGCCACGAGCCGCCATGGGGCGCCCAAGGCGGGCTCGCTGGTTCAGACGGGCATCGCCGTCGTCGTCACCGTCGCCTTCGCGGCCGCCGGCAACGGCGCCGATCCGCTCTATCCCGTGCTCACGATGTTCACGTGGCTCACGAACGCCGGAGCGATGGGCCTGGTGCTGCTCATGGCAGTCGTCTCGGTAGCCGTCATCGGCTTCTTCCGGCGCCGGCGGAGGCTCGCGCAGGGCCCGTGGTCCGCCGTCGTGGCTCCCGCGATCGGAGCGGTCACCCTCGCAGTCATCTTCGGACTCATCGTCGCGAACTTCGACGTACTGCTCGGCCAGACAGAGTCCAGCCCCGTGAGCTTCATCCTGCCGGCCCTCATCATCGTCCCCGGCGTGGCAGGAATCTTCTGGGCGCTCCGGCTCCGCCGCGCCGATCCCGTCCTCTACCAGCGCATCGGACACGGCGAGGAGGGCACGAGGGCGCACCATCTGGGCGAGGACGACTAGGGTCTCAACGCCCTAGTCGGGGCCGCAGCTGGGAGAGAAAGTCGAAGACGGCGTGGACTCGCGTCGGGCAGGGTAGGTAGCGGTACCCGTCCGGGCGAGTCCACGCTGGCTCAGCTGTCCGCCCGCTCCCGGTTCGCGAGGAGCCGGCGGACTTCGTCGTCGCTGCACTGCGGGAAGCCCTCGTAGGCCCCTCCGACCGAGAGGAAAGCCAGCGGCTGGCGCGGGCACACCACGTGGTCCGCGATCTCTCCGAGGTCCTCGACGACGCTGGGCGGCCCGACCGGCACCGCGAGGACGACGGCGGAGGCACCCGCCGCCCGCACGGCCGCTATGGCGGCCCGAGCCGTGTCCCCGGTGGCGACGCCGTCGTCGCACACGATGACGGTGCGCCCTTCCGCACCCTGGCGACGGCCCCCGAGAAACAGCGCCTCCTGACGCTCGAGCTCGGAAATCTCGCGTTCGCGCACCCTCTCGAGTGACGCACTGGTGAACCCGGCGGCGAGGAGGCGGCGGATCAGCGGCCTGTCCAAATCGGCGCAGCGCTTGCCGTCGCAGGAGGCGATAGCCCCGAAAGCGACCTCCTCGTGACCCGGGATGCCGAGCTTCCTTGCGGGTACGACGTCGAAGGGCAGCCCGAGCCCGCGTCCCACCTCGGCGGCCACGGCCACGCCGCCCCGGCTCAGTCCGACGACGAGGGGAAGCGGGCGCGCTCCGGCCAGGCCCGTGAGGGCGGAGGCGAGGACGCGGCCCGCGTGGGCGCGGTCCACATAGAGGCCCGTGCCCTCATCCGCTGGTCCGGTCGCCGGGGACGAGGCCATGATGTCAGTATGCGCGCTCGCGATGCGTGCTCAGGCGCCCGGGCGGGGTAACGGTGGTCCAGTTCGATGGGCCGATTCTGATGGTGCGAGGTGGTAAGCGTGAATCCTGGGGGAGCTGACGAGCTCCGACGGCGACTCGAGCGAGCCGCGGAGCTCAGGGCCGCGGGAGACGTCGGGAATGATCCGGAGCTGGCCGCCCAGGAGGAGCTGCGCAGGAAGCGGCTCCGATTCGACCCGGCGGTTCGAGCGGAGTATCTCGTGCGGGACGCGATGGCGCACGGCAAGTTCGACAACCTCAAGTACGCCGGGAAGCCGATTCCGGGGCTCGGAGGAACGTACGATCCCGACTGGTGGATCAAAGGCCTGATCCAGCGTGAGCACCTGACGGGCCTCGGGCCGAAGGCGCTTCTCCTGCGCGTGGAGGACGCCCAGTTGGACGAGCGCCTTGACGAGCTCTTCACGGAGCGCGAGGTGAGGGCCGCGGTCGAGGACTTCAACGCGCGCGTGGTCGACGCGCGGCGTCAGCTCGAGGGCGGCCCCCCGGTGGTCACGAAGACGCGGGACGTCGACGGCGAGGTCCGGCGCTGGCGCATGCGTCGCGAGGAGCGGAATGCCGCGAGCCGCGAGCTTGAGGCGGCAGCCGAGGAAGAACGGCGGAACAAGCCCCGCACGTGGTGGCGGCGGCTCTGGCGGGGGCAGCACTAGGCCTTCGGCCTCGGCGTGCCCCCGCCAGTCGCGCCTCAGTAGCTCGCTGGGCGCTCGGCGGGAAGGCCGCCGTCGTCCGCTGCGGCCCGCGAGAAGCGCGCGGCGAGCTCCTCGCTCGAGCGCGCGAGGATCGCGACGTCCGCCCCCACGAGGACGAACCGGGCGCCGGCGTCGATGTAGCGCCTCGCGGTCGCCTCGACGAACGCGTTGACGCCCGCGGGCTTCCCTGCCGCCTTGGCGGCGGCCAGGCATCGTTCGACGGCGGAGATCACCTCGGGATGCTCCTGCTGGCCGAGGTATCCCATCGACGCGGCGAGGTCGGACGGGCCGATGAAGATCGCGTCGACGCCGTCGACGGCGAGGATCTCCTCGACGTTCTCGACGGCCTCGTCGGTCTCGATCTGGACCGCGAGCGAGATCGTCTCGTCGGCGCGGGCGAGGTAGTCGGGAATGCGGTTCCAGCGGGCGGCGCGGGCGAGCGCCGAGCCGACGCCGCGGACACCGTGCGGCGGATATCGCACCGCTGCGACGGCGGCCCGCGCCTGCTCGGCGTCGTTGACCATCGGGATGAGGAGGTTCTGGGCACCGAGGTCGAGGTACTGCTTGATGAGCACCACGTCGTTCCACGGCAGCCGCACCATCGGGAGGACGGGATAGCCGTGAACCGCGTGCAGCTGGGCGAGGACTGACTCGAGCGAGTTGGGGCTGTGCTCCGTGTCGATCAGGAGCCAGTCGGCACCGGAACCGGCCATGATCTCGGCGACGAGCGGGCTGCCGGAACAGACCCACAGGCCGATCTTGGCGCCTGCAGCGCCCCCGCCCGCCTCTGCCTGCTCCAGAGCGTGCCGGAACGTCCGCTCGGGCTCTAGACGAAACGGCATGTCACGGTCCCCAGCTGTCCGTAGTCCGCGTACACCGTGTCTCCTTCGTAGACCCACATCGGTCGTGTGAACGACCCTGCGAGGACGAGGTCGCCGGCCCGGAGCGACTGCCCGTGCTGCGCGAGCTTGTCCGCGAGCCACGCAACCCCGCTCGCGGGATGGTTGAGCACCCCGGCGGCGACCCCGGTCT
This sequence comes from Sinomonas sp., assembly GCF_036848755.1. NCBI lineage: Bacteria > Bacillati > Actinomycetota > Actinomycetes > Micrococcales > Micrococcaceae > Sinomonas > Sinomonas sp. Next base: position 16,200 of record NZ_DAIUJO010000032.1, read on the forward strand.
CGACGATCTCTTGGTTCTGGTACAGGAGTGCCGAGACCCAGCGCAGGTCGACGTCGTGCGGGCGCACCGGGCGCCCGCCGACGACCATGGCGCCCATGGCCGCGTTGTCGGAAATCGTGTCGACGATCGTGCGGCCCTGCATCTCGATGCGGGAGTCGAGGATCTCGAGGGCCGGGACCACGTAGTCGGTCGCGTCGAGGACGTCGAACAGCGTGATGCCGGGGCCCTTCAGGTCCTGGCTGAGCCGGAAAGCGAGCTCGACCTCGATCCGCGGGTGCGTGTACTGCTTCCACTCCACGACGGCGCCGTTCTCGAGGACCATGTCGTCGAAGATGACTCCATAGTCTGGCTCGGTGATGCCCGTCGCGGCCTGCATGGCCTTCGAGGTCAGGCCGATCTTGCGGCCGACCACGCGCTTGCCCTGGGCCTCGAGCCGAGAGGCCCAGAGCTTCTGCACGGCGTAGGAGTCCTCGATGTCCATGCCCTCGTAGCGGGTGTGGAGGAGTGGGACGGGCGTGCGCGTCCGCCCGGCCTCGACCAGTTCGTCGGCGATCGTCTCGATGGTCTGGGGATCCAGCACCGTCAGACCTGGCTTCCCAGCTTGAAGCCCTTCGAGGCCTCGCCATGGTACGAGCCGGACTCGTCGCCGGCGCGCGTGTAGGAGAATCCGTCGGCGCCGATGGTCACGGCCATCTCCGACTTGTCCTCGCGCTTGACGACCTCCTGCGGGTTGCCGTCGAGGTCGAGCACGAGGGAAGCCTCCGTGTACCAGCTCGGGACCACGGGATTGCCCCACCAGTCGCGGCGCTGGTTGTCGTGGACGTCCCACGTGATCGTGGGGTTGTCCGGGTCGCCCGTGTAGTAGTCCTGCGTGTAGATCTCCACGCGGTGGCCGTCCGGGTCGAGGATGTAGAGGTAGAACGCGTTCGAGACGCCGTGGCGGCCCGGTCCCCGCTCGATCCTGTCCGACATGCGCAGCGCGCCCATCTTGTCGCAGATCTGGATGATGTTGTGCTTCTCGTGGGTCGAGAACGCGATGTGGTGCAGGCGCGGGCCGTCCCCGCCCGTCAGCGCGGTGTCGTGCACGGTCTCCTTGCGGTGCAGCCACGCCGCGTACGTCGTGCCCTCGGAGTCCTTGATGTCCTCCGAGACGCGGAAGCCGAGGCCCTCGAGGTAGGCGCGGCCGCGGGGGACGTCCGGAGTGACCTGGTTGAAGTGGTCGAGGCGCACGAGCTCGCCTGCCGAGTAGAGGTCGTAGCGCATGTGGAGCCGCTCGACGTGCTCGACCTCGTAGAAGAACTCGTACGGGAAGCCCAGCGGGTCCTCGACGCGGACGGCGTCGCCGATGCCGCGGACGAAGCCCTCCTTGCGGCGCTCCGTCCGGCAGCCGAGCTCCTTGAAGTAGGCCTCGGCGCGGTCCACGTCCTCGGGCGTGCGGACGCGGAACGCAAACGCCGCAGCGGCGGCGATCGGACCCTTGCGCAGCACGAGGTTGTGGTGGATGAACTCCTCGAAGGAGCGCAGGTAGATGGCGTCGTCGTCCTCGTACGTCACGTGCAGGCCGAGGAGCCCCACGTAGAAGTCGCGCGACTTCGCCAGGTCGGTGACCACGAGGTCGAGGTACGCGCAGCGCACGATGTCGGGCGCGGGCACGGACGGCGCGGGCACGGACGGCGCGGGTACGGACGGTGTGGGGACGGTGCTCATGGGTTTCTCCTCTTCGAGATTGAGTTTCTGCGGGGCGGCGCCGGGCCGATCGGCGGTTCAGGCGCCGAACTTCGGCGTGTGGACGTCGCCGAGCGTGATGTGGACGGCCTGCTGGTCCGTGTAGAAGTCGATCGAGCGGTAGCCGCCCTCATGGCCGAGGCCCGAGGCCTTGACGCCGCCGAACGGCGTGCGCAGGTCGCGCACGTTGTGCGAGTTGAGCCAGACCATGCCGGCCTGAACGGACTGGGCGAAGTTGTGGGCGCGCTTGAGGTCGTTCGTCCACACGTAGGCGGCGAGGCCGTACTTCGTGTTGTTGGCAAGGGAGAGCGCCTCGTCGTCGTCGTCGAACGGCGTGATCGCGACGACCGGGCCGAAGATCTCCTCCTGGAAGATCCGCGCGTCGGGCTTGACGTCCGCGAACACCGTCGGAGCGACGTAGGAGCCGTTCTCCTGGCCCTCCGGAAGGTGCTCGGGGCGGCCGCCGCCAGCCAGGAGCCGGCCCTCGGACTTGCCGATCTCGACGTAGCTCATGACCTTCTCGTAGTGCTCGGGGTGCACGAGCGCGCCGACCTGCGTCTTCGGGTCATGCGGGTCGCCCACCACGATGTTCTTGGCCCGCTCCGCATAGCGCTCGGTGAACTCGTCGTAGATGCTGCGCTCGACCAGAATGCGCGAGCCGGCGGTGCAGCGCTCGCCGTTGAGGGAGAAGACGCCGAAGAGCGTCGAATCGATCGCGGCGTCGAGGTCAGCGTCGGCGAAGACGACGGCGGGCGACTTCCCGCCGAGCTCCATCGACATTCCCTTGAGGTTCTCCGCGCAGTTGCGGAAGATCAGCTGGCCGGTCGATGACTCGCCCGTGAAGGAGATGAGCGGCACGCCCGGGTGCTTGACGAGGGAATCGCCCGCGGTTTCGCCGAAGCCGTTGACGAGGTTGAACACGCCTTCCGGCAGGCCCGCTTCTTCGAAGATCCCGGCCCACAGCGAGGCGGAGAGCGGCGTGAATTCCGCGGGCTTGAGCACCACGGTGCAGCCGGAGGCGATCGACGGCGCGAGCTTCCACGACTCGAGCATGAACGGCGTGTTCCACGGCGTGATGAGGCCGGCGACGCCGATCGGCTTGCGGTTGACGTAGTTGAGCTGGCTTCCGGGGACCTTGAGCGCGTTGTCCTGCTGGGCGACGATGAGGTCCGCGAAGAAGCGGAAGTTCTCGGCCGCGCGCTGGGCTTGGCCGCGGGCCTGCGTGATGGGGAGGCCGGTGTCGAAGGTCTCCATCTCGGCAAGCCGGTCCTCCTGGGCCTCGACGGCGTCGGCGATCGCGAAGAGGACCTTGGCGCGGGCACGAGCCTTCATCCGCGGCCACGGGCCGTGTTCGAACGCCTCGGTCGCGGCGGCGACGGCGGCGTCGATGTCCGCCTTCTGGCCGGACGCTGCCGTCGCGTAGGTCGTGTTGGTGACGGGGTCGAGGACCTCGAACGTCTCGCCGCCGATCGAGTCGACGCGCTGGCCGCCGATGTAGTGCTGCAGGTGGGTCGGCAGGTTCTCGGGCACGAAGTGCTTGCTCATGGTGCTCCTCAGGTCGTAGAGCGGGTGGTCTCAGGTTGGTCGGATGGTTCAGAGGGTGGGGAAGCTGGGGTGGGCGTCCGTCCGGGCGAGGTACGCATCGAGGGTGGCCGAGCGGTGGCGTCGCGCCGCGAGCTCGATCTCCGCCGTCGGGGCACCCCGCTCGATGAGCTGCAGGAGCTCTTCGTGCTCGGCTACGGACTCGCCTGCGCGCTCGGGGACGAAGCTGAACGTCGAGCCGCGGAGGGCCGTGAGCCGGTTCCAGCCGCGGTGCACGAGGTCCAGGATGTGCGGATTCGGGCAGTGCTCGAACAGCACGCTGTGGAAGTCATGGTTGAGCTGCGTGAACTTGACCGGGTCGAAATTCGCGGGGAAGTCCACGAGCATCGCCTGCATCCACCCGTTGACTTCGCGCGCGGCGTCGAGCTCGGAACGGCCGACGGCGGGCGCGGACAGCGCCGTCGCCGCGCCTTCGACGAGGCTCAGGGTCTGCATCGTGTACAGGTACTCGACCGGGTCGATGCCCGCGACGGTGGCCCCGACGTTCTTCTCGAACGTGACGAGGCCCTCGGCCTCGAGCCGGCGGACGGCCTCGCGGACGGGCACGACGGAGATGTCGAGCTCGGTCGCGACCTGGGCGAGCACGAGGCGGGATCCCGGACCGAGCTCTCCCGAGACGATCCGGCCGTGGAGCCATTCGTAGGCGAGCTGGGACTTGCTCAGGGTGGGGGACGACGCCGCCGCGGCCCCGGCCGGGGCGCTCATTGCGTGGCCCCTGCCGTGCTGGACGTGCTGGAGGCGTCGGCCTCGTAGCGCGCACGCCATTCGGCGTTCATGGGGAACAGGCCGTTGACCGGGTTGCCCTCGGCGACCCGCTCGGCGACCCACGCCTCCTCGCGTTCCTGGGCAGCGGCGTCGTCCGCGACCTCGTGGACGAACTGCGGCGGGATGACGACGATGCCGTCCTCGTCGCCCACGATGACGTCGCCCGGCTGGACGGCGGCCCCGCCGCACGCCACGGTCTCGTCGACGGCCCACGGGACGTGCTTCCGCCCGAGGACGGCGGGGTGCGCGTTCGAGCCCCATGCGGGGATGTCCATGGCCGAGACTGGACCGAAGTCGCGGATGCCGCCGTCGGTGATGATCGCCTCGGCGCCGAGCACCTGCGCGCGGAGGGCCAGGACGTCGCCGAGGGTGCCCGAACCCTTTTCGCCGCGTGCGTCCATGACGAGGACGTCGCCGGGACGGAGCGAGTCGACGGCGCGCTTCTGGGCGTTGTAGCCGCCGCCGTGGGTCTTGAACAGGTCTTCCCGCGCGGGGATGTAGCGCAGCGTCCGGGCCGTGCCGACGATCTTCGCGCCGGGCTTCGTCGGGATGAGGCCCTCGATGTGGCAGTTCTGCATGCCGCGCCTGCGGAGCTGGACACTGAGCGTCGCGGTGCCGACCGAGCGAAGCGTGGCCTCGAGCTCGGGCGTGAGGGCGCTGGCCGGACGGTCATCCCGCGGGGCGACCCCGGCGGCCTCGGCCGACCCCCACGCGTCGATGCGTTCGGCGTCGTTCACTTTCGGGAGGGCACCGATGGGGGAGAGGACGAGGTCGGACTGGACCACCCTATTGGAGAGGCGGCCGGTGCTCACCGGAGTGCCGTCGAGGGCGCGGCCGTCCACCTCGACCTCGAGGACGTCCCCGGGCTGGGCCACCGTGGCGCCTGCGGGGGTGCCGGTGAGGATGATGTCCCCGGGGTGGAGGGTCATGAGCCTCGAAAGGTCCGCGATGAGGTGCGCGAACGGGAAGATGAGGGTCGAGGTCCAATCCTCCTGCACGCGTTCGCCGTTGCGCCACGTGCGGACACGGAGGTTGGCGGGGTCGAGCTCCTGCGCCGGGAGCAGGGTGGGGCCGATCGGGGCGATCCCGTCGACACCCTTCGAGCGCAGGTTGGAGCCCTTGTCCGGCCAGCGCAGGTCGGCGAGCCCGGCGTCGTTCACGGCCGTCACCCAGCCGACGTGGGGCCACGCCTCGTCGATGCCTACGTTGCGGGCGCGGCCGCCCATGATGAGTGCCACCTCGCCCTCGAACGTGAAGAGCTCGACGTCTCGGGGCCGCTCGAGCTCCGCGCCCGAGAGGGCGAGCGATGTGGCCGGCTTGAGGAAGTACGAGGGGACCTCGGGGGAGCGTCCGCGCTGCGCAGCCCGGCTCGCGTAGTTGAGGTGCACCGCGATGACCTTGCCGGCGGCGTCGATCGTGTCTTGGCCCAAGCGGTCGTGTTCCACTGTTCCCTCTCCCTCGAGTTGCACTCGGGGTGAGGCGCCACGCACCGTGCCAGCCTCACACCGAATGGATCGTATACGATCATCGTATACGATCCAGTGTGCCGCGGAAGTCGGGGGTCGTCAACCCCCTTGCACGGTCTGTCTCTTGCGCGCTCAGCCCCTTGCGCCGTCAGCCCAAGCGCGCTGTGCACCCGGGCGCGCTGTGCACCCGGACGCGCTGTGCACCCGCGCGGCCCTGTGCTACTCGGCGAGGAACTCGATCGCCGCCTGCTTGAAGGCCCGGGCCGTCACGGCGTTGACGTGGTTCCGGCCGGGGATCAGGACGATCCGCGCTTGGGGCACCAGCGCGTGAAGGGCCTCGAGCCCTGCGGCCCGCTCGTCCTTCTCGCCTGCGGCGATGAGGATGGGCTGCCGCGGCACCGCCTCGGCGGCGTCGAACGGCTCCTCCTTGACGGCCTCGACGAGCGAGAGGAGGGCGTACATGTCCGAACCGGGGGAGGCAAGCGCCATCGTCACGAGCGCGGCGGTGGATTCGTCCGCGATCGGGGTGCCATCCGCAAGGAAGCGTTGGGCCGCGGCGAGATCGAATTCGGCGAGCGGGTCGCGCCCGCTCGGGCCGCCGAGCACGAGGCGCCGCACGAGCGCCGGCTGAGTCGCCCCGAACTCCCATGCGAGCCGCGAGCCGAGCGAGTATCCGATGACGTCGAGCCCGCTCTCGGGGTGGCCGGAAGCGATCGGGCGTGCGCCGGCGTCGGTCGCGATCTGCAGGAGGTCCGCCCTGATGCGGCTGGGCGAGTAGGAATCGACGTCCTCGGGAGCGGAACTGAGCCCGTGACCGGGGAGGTCGACGGCGATGACGCGCCGGCCGGCGTCGAGAAGCGCGGCGATCCACCCGCTCTGCTCCCAGTTGAGCGCGACCGAGGAAGCGAAGCCGTGGATCAGCAGCACCGGCGGCAGGGCGGCCGCTTCATCGGGTTCGAAGTCCTGGACGTTGAGGCCCGGGTCCGTCCCCTCGACCGTGTGGTGAGGCGCCGCTCCGGCGTGCCGCCCCGTCGCCATCGTCATCAGTCCTCGTCCAGATTCGCACTCAGCCGGACCCGGCGCTTCGGGGCCTCTTCGCTCGGCACCGTCCCGACGATCCCGGCCGTGTTGTCCGGGACCTCGAACACCACGAGGGGCTCGCCGACCTTGATCACGTCGCCGGGCGCTCCGTGGACCTTGATGACCTTGCCGGACTGTGGCGACGGCAGCTCGAGCGCGGACTTGGTGGTCTCGACCTCGACGAGCGGCTGATTGCGCTCGACCTGATCGCCCTCGGCGACGAGCCACTCGAGGACGGTGGCCTCGATGAGGCCCTCTCCGAGGTCCGGGAGGGGGAAGGGGATCTCAGCCACGCTTGTACTCCAATACTCGTTGGATGCCGAACAGGATCCGGTCGATGTTCGGGATGTACTCGTCCTCCAGGTCGCCTGATGGATACGGTACGTCGAATCCGGTGACGCGCTCAACGGGTGCCTTGAGCGCTCCGAAGCAGCGCTCCGAGATGATCTGGGCAACTTCGGCGCCGAGGCCTGAGGTGCGCGGTGCCTCATGGACGACGACGGCGCGGCGCGTCTTCCCGACGGAGGCCGCCAGGGCGTCGGCGTCGATGGGCTTGAGCCAGCGGAGGTCCAGGACCTCGATGTCGATCCCGTCCTCGGCGGCGAGCTCGGCGACCTGGAGGCAGCGGGCCACCATCGCCCCCCACGCGACGAGCGTGAGGTGACGGCCCGGGCGGGCGATGCGGGCGCCGTCGATCTGCGCGCGGTCGACGTCCGCGCCCCCGGGGGCACCGCCGTCGTCCGCTGACCGTGAAGCGGCAGCCGCGGCACCCTCAGTGACGACGGGGCCCTTCTGCCAATAGCGCGACTTGGGCTCCATGAAGATCACGGGATCGGGCATGCGGGCCGCGGCCTTGAGCAGCGAGTAGCCCTGCTGCGGGTCGGAGGGGGAGACGACCTTGAGGCCCGGCACGTGGGCGAAGAGCGCCTCGAGGCTCTCCCCGTGGTGTTCGGGCGCGCGGATGCCGCCGAAGCTGGGAACACGGAGGGTGACCGGCATCGGCAGGGCGCCGCGGCTGCGGTAGTTCATGCGGCCCAGCTGGCAGACGATCTGGTTGACGGCAGGGTAGGCGAAACCGTCGAACTGGACCTCGGGGATCGGGTGGAAGCCGGCCATCGCGAGGCCAATCGACATGCCCAGAATGCCCGACTCCGCGAGCGGCGTGTCGAAGACCCGCTCAGCGCCGTGCTTGGCGGCGAGCCCCGACGTGACGCGGAAGACGCCGCCCAGAGTGCCGACGTCCTCCCCGAGCACGAGGGCCTTCGGGTCCTCGGCCAGGATCTCATCGAGTGCCCGGTTGAGTGCGCCCTGGAGGGAGAGCTCCAGCGGTGCCGGGGACGCTGCGGTTCCGGCCATGATCGGCTCCGTTGTGCTTGCGGTCTCTGTCAGGGTCTCACTCATGCTCGGACTCCTCACGCCAGGCAGCCTTCTGCCGCAGCAGCTCGTCGGTGGGCTCTTGGAAGACCAGGTCGAACATCTCGGCCCCGGGGCGCGGGCCCAGGGCCAGCACCCCCTCGCGGACCTGTTCGGCCTCGGCAGCGGCGGCGGCATCGGCGGCGTCGAGCGTCGCCTCGACTGCAGGGCGGTCAGCCGCATCCGCGAGGATGCGCTCGCGGAGCCGGACGAGCGGGTCTGCGCCTCCGTCGGCCCGTTCGTCCTCGAGGGAGCGGTAGCGGCCGGGATCGTCGGAGGTCGCGTGCGGCCCGCGGCGGTAGGTCATGGCCTCGACGATCGCCGGGCCGTGCCCTGCGCGGGCGTGGGCGACGGCGCGGCGCGTCGCGGTCAGGACGGCGGCGGCGTCGTTGCCGTCGACTTGGAGCGCCGGGATCCCGTATCCCGCGCCGCGGGCGGCGACGCTGCCTCCGGCGACCTGCCGCTCGGTTGGGACCGAGATCGCCCAGCCGTTGTTCTGGACGAAGAACACGACGGGGGCCTTGAAGACGGCGGCAAAGTTCATGGCCTCGTGGACATCGCCCTGGCTCGAGGCCCCATCGCCGAGGTACGTGATTGCGACGCTGTAGCCGCCCTCGGGGAACTCGCCGTGGGCCTCGAGGGTCTGGCCGTGCGCCCAGCCGACGGCATGCAGTACCGAGCCGGCGACGACGGCCTGGATCGGCGCGACGTGCGCTTCGGCGGCATTCCAGAGCCCACCGTGCCAAGTGGCCTTGTGCGTGGACATGTACTCGACCATGTCCACGCCGCACGCCAGGGCCACGCCAAGCTCCCGGTAGGTCGGGAACACGAAGTCGCGGCGGGGGTCCACGGCCAGGGCCGAGCCAACCTGCGCGGCTTCCTGGCCGAGTTCCGGGGCGTAGGCCGGGACGATACCCTGACGCTGCCACGAGATCGCGGCCTGGTCGAGGTGCCGGACGGCGGTCATGAGCCGGTAGAGCTCGACGAGCTCGCTCGCGGTGACGGCGTCTGTGGGGGGAAGCTCTGCGAGCGGCTCCCGCGGTGCGCCCGCGAGACCGGCCCGGCCACCCGCCGTCGTGCGGTGTCCTGAAGTCTGCATAGCAGGACCGTAGTTTCAGCGAGCAGGCTGTGCAACGTCTTTCGATGAGGCTATACAAACTGTTTCAGACGAGCGGCTTGTGGCCCGTGTCACTCGACAGTGTGACTAGAGACAGTGTGCCTGGGGACGGTGTGCCTGGAGACGGTGTGGCTGGGGACGGTGTGGCTGGGGGCGGTGTGGCTGGGGACGGTGTGACCAAGTAGCACCCGGGCGGCAGCGTGACCGGAAGGCCGGATGACACAGAACTGCCCCGGGTTTCGGACTTTCGCTCGCGCTTCCGCGCAGGGTGATTTCCGGAACCCGGGGCAGTTCGAGGGGCTGAGCTAGGCCTTCGCCGCCGCCGAGCGTCGGCGCAGCGCGCTTCCGGCGGCGAGTACGACGACGAGCCCGAATGTGCTGAGCAGCTGCGGCCTGGAGTCGTCGCCCACGAGCCCGACGACGAAGATCGCCGCGAGCAGGACGAGGCCGAGCGACGTCAGCCACGGGAATCCGGCCATGCGCAGCGGCAGGTCGGCCCCTTCGCGGTCGGCGCGCCGCCGCAGGACGAGCTGGGAGACAAGAGCCGATCCCCAGACCATGAGGCACGTCGACCCGACGATGTTGAGCAGCACCGGGAGCACCCGATCGGGGAAGACGAGCTCGAGCACCGTCGCGACGACGCCGAACGCGACACTCGAGACTACGGCCACCGCGGGGACCCGTGACGCGGTGAGCGACGAGAGGGCCCGGGGAGCCTCGCCGCGCTCCGCGAGGGAGAATACCATGCGTGACGCGCCGTACAGGTTCGCGTTGAGAGCCGAAAGGAGCGCGACGACGGCCACGAGCGTGATCGCGGTCGCGGCACCAGGCATTCCCGCCGAGTCGAGGACGGCGGCGAACGGGCTCTTGAGCCCGCTCGAGCCCGACGGGATGACCGCGGCGATGATGAAGATCGAACCGATGTAGAACACGAGGATGCGCCACACGACGGTCCGCACGGCCTTGCCCACGCTTCGCGCGGGGTCCCGTGTCTCGGCCGCTGCGACTGAAACGATCTCGGTACCGCCGAAGGCGAAGGCGACCACGAACAGTGCCGTCGCAATCCCCTCGAAGCCGTGCGGGGCGAAGCCGCCGAAGTTCGTCAGCCCGGGGGAGCTGACACCGGGGATCCAGCCGAACAGGAGCGCCGCGCCGACGGCGAGGAAGCCGACGATCGCGGCGACCTTGAGCAGCGCGAACCAGAATTCGAACTCGCCGAAGTTCCGGACGCGGGTGAGATTGACGGCCGTGAGGGCCGCGATGAACACGAGCGCCATGAGCCATACGGGAAGTGCCGGGAACACGCTCGCGAGCAGGCCCGCCGCGCCGAGGGCCTCCGCCGCGATGACGACGACGAGCTGCAGCCACCACAGCCAGCCGACGGTCGCTCCCGCGACCGGTCCGAGCGCCCGCGCCGTGTAGACGGAGAAGGCGCCGCTATTCGGGTTCGCCGCAGCCATCTCCCCGAGCGCCCACATGACGAGGATGATGAGGCTTCCGGCGACGAGGTAGGAGATCAGGACGGCCGGGCCCGCGGCTTGGATGCCCGCGCCCGAGCCGATGAAGAGCCCTGCGCCGATCGCGCTGCCCAGGCCCATCATGGTGAGCTGTCTTGGCTTGAGGGCGACCCCGAGCGTCGACGTCGTCGTCGGGGTCGTGTGGTGGGTGCCCGCTGGTGATTCTTCGGTGCCAACTGTCGCATCTGCAGTCTGCATAGGTGTCATTGACCCTCTTTGGTTCTTCGATGGCCGCGACGGGGTGTGCCGGGCCAGGGGACGGTGACGAGAATAGCCCTATTTATCGCGCTTGTGTGGCGCGTATCACGGAGCTGAGCAGACTGCTGGCATCCGGAGTCCGCGGACCGGCTGCCCTGAGCAGAATGCGCAATGACGGAAAATTGAGGCATCAATCTGTACCATCGTGTCAGAGCTTGCGCGGCACGGGATCCGCGCGGGAGTGGGAGGTCGCTGATGCGGGTTGACGAGCTCGATGCGAAGATCGTCCGGCTGTTCACGGAGGAACAGCGCATGTCCGTCCTCGAGGCCTCGCGCATCCTCAAGGTCGCGAGGGCGACGGTTCAGGCGCGCCTCGATCGGATGATCGCGAACGGGGTGATCGCCCACTGGGTCCCGCAGCCCGAACCCCGCGCCTTCGGGTTCCCCGTGGTCGCGTTCTGCTTCCTCACCATCAACCAGGACCTCGGGCACGACGCCGTCTCGAAGGCGCTAGCCGCGATCCCTGAGGTCATCGAGGTGCATACGGTCTCGGGGGACAGCGACCTCATGGCCCGTGTCGCGGCCCGTTCGAATTCGGATCTGCAGCGCGTCCTCGACGTCATCATGGCCACGAAGGCTGTGGTCAGGTCCTCGAGCGTCATCGCTCTCAACACGCATTTCGAGGGGCGCACTCTGCCGCTGCTCGAGGCCGCGGCGCGCGGCTGACAGGGCCTCCCCGGCGCGCCCCATCCACGGGGGCCGTCCGGTGGGCGCGTTGCGTTGCGCCGTCAGCTTCGCAGGGTGGGGCACCCAGCAAAGGTGACGGCGCAACGAGAGGGCCGGGCTCGGGTGACGGCGCAACGAGAGGGTCGGGGTTCGGCTCGCAGGGCTTCCTGAGACCCCTCCCCGGGGCGCCCCATCCATGGGGGCCGTCCGGTGGGCGCGTTGCGTTGCGCCGTCAGCTTCGCAGGGTGGGGCACCCAGCAGAGGTGACGGCGCAACGAGAGGGCGGGGCTCGGGTGACGGCGCGACGAGAGCGGCACCCGGCAGAGGTGACGGCGCGACGAGAGCGGCACCCGGCAGAGGTGACGGCGCAACGAGGGCCGGGCGGCACGTCACTTTTGCCCTCGCGCACACCTCAGGCGTATCATCACTTAGAGTCATCTTGACTTTAACTCGTGGCGACGGCACTGCGGCCGGCACCGCAACCGTTCCAACCACGAGCGCGCTAGCGAAGGGAGCACCCATGAGCACGCTCTTCGCGGGTCCCTTCGGTGCGAACGTCTCGGAGCGCGCGCAGCTCCCGCCGTCGTTGGCCATCTCCACCGTGATCTTTGCGCTCAAGCCGAGCCGCGACGCGGGGAAGCCCACCCTATGGCTCCCGCTCGTCCGCCGCGTCAAGGAGCCCTTCAAGGGGCAGTGGGCGCTTCCCGGCGGGCCCCTCACGGCGACCGAGTCGCTCGAGGACGCGGCCCGCCGGAACCTCCGCGAGACGACGGGCCTCGCCCCCGAATACCTCGAGCAGCTGTATGCGTTCGGCGGACTCGACCGCGCGAGCCGGCCAAGCCTCGGCAGCCAACGGGTCGTCTCGATTGTCTACTGGGCACTCGTGCGTCCCACGGAGGCCGAGCTGCTCGTCGAGGGCGAGGGGGAGACTGAGAACGTCGCGTGGCACCGGGCTGACACGGGCGGCGAGGGCGAGGGAGGTCTCGCGTTCGATCACCGCGAGATCATCGACTACGCCCTGTGGCGCCTGCGCAACAAGCTCGAATACGCCCAGATCGCCTACCACTTCCTCGGCGAGACGTTCACGCTCGCCCAGCTGCGCGAGGTCTACGAAGCGGTCCTGGGCCGTTCCCTCGACCCCGCGAACTTCCGCCGCCAGCTCAAATCGGCCCCCCAGATCGAGCCGACCGACCAGTTCCTCGAGGGCGGAAAACACCGTCCTCCCCGCCTCTACCGCTACACCGGCCCTGCCCAAAGGAGCACAACATGACGTCCGTCGCGACCGCCATCGACCTCATCACCCGTGCCGAGGCGGAGCGCCTCGCTGGCGACGCGTCTGGGCCCCGGCCGGCCTCCGCGTCTACCGCTGGAGCGACGAGCACGTGCGGCACCGACCTTGCGAAGGGCCCCTGGGAGTTCGACGCCGCCGAGGCCCTGCGCGGGCTGCCCGCCTACGGACCTGGGGCGTCGAGCGCCGACGTCGCTCCGGCGTCGACCCCGCGCCAAGGCCAGCTCCCGCAGGAGTACAAGGATGCGAGCGACGACGAGCTGCACGCACGCATCCGCGCGGCGAAGGAGGCCCTCGGCGATCGCGTCGTCGTCCTCGGCCACTTCTACCAGCGCGACGAGGTCGTCGAGCACGCGGACTTCGTGGGCGATTCCTTCCAGCTCGCGAACGCGGCGCTGACCCGCCCAGACGCCGAGGCCATCGTGTTCTGTGGCGTGCATTTCATGGCGGAGACCGCAGACATCCTCTCGCGCGACGACCAGGCCGTCATCCTGCCGAACCTCGCTGCAGGCTGCTCGATGGCCGATATGGCGGACATCGACTCCGTACAGGCTTGCTGGGACCAGCTCGCGGAGCTTTTCGGGACGGACCCGGACGAGGACGGCCGCGTGCCGGTCATCCCCGTCACGTACATGAACTCGTCCGCCGCGCTCAAGGGCTTCTGCGGCGAGCACGGCGGGATCGTGTGCACCTCGTCCAATGCGGCGACCGTGCTCGAGTGGGCGTTCGAGCGCGCGCAGCGGGTGCTGTTCTTCCCGGACCAGCACCTTGGCCGCAATACGGCGAAGGCAATGGGCGTGCCGCTCGAGCAGATGCCGATGTGGAGCCCGCGCAAGCCGTGGGGCGGCACCGACCCTGAGATCCTCCGGGATTCCCGCGTCATCCTGTGGCACGGCTTCTGTTCCGTCCACCGTCGCTTCAACGTCGCGCAGATCGAGAAGGCGCGCGCCGACTACCCGGGCGTGCGCGTGATCGTCCACCCCGAGTGCCCCATGGAGGTCGTCGACGCAGCAGACGAGTACGGCTCGACCGACTACATCCGCAAGGCCATCGCCGCCGCGACCGAGCCGACGGTCTTCGCGATCGGGACCGAAGTCAACCTCGTGAACCGACTCGCTGCCGAGTACCCGCAGCACACCATCTTCTGCCTCGACCCGGTCATCTGCCCGTGCTCGACGATGTACCGGATCCACCCCGGCTACCTCGCGTGGGTGCTCGAGGGTCTCGTCGAGGGCGAGGTCCGGAACCGCATCGACGTCCCGGCGGACGTCGCCAAGACGGCGCGTGTCGCTCTCGAGCGCATGTTGGCGGCTCGGCCGTGACAAGCTCGAGCGGACGCCGCCTGGCGGTTGTCGGCAGCGGCGTCGCGGGGCTCTTCGCCGCGATCTCCGCCGCAGAGGCGGGGGCCGACGTCGTCCTCCTGACGAAGGGCGCGCTCGCGGACAGCAACAGCATGCTCGCCCAAGGCGGGTTCTCCGCCGTCCTGCCCGAGGGCCAGCGAGCACCCGGGGACAGCGTCGAGTCCCACGCCGCCGACACCATGGCCGCGGGCGCCCGGGTCGGCAGTCGCGCCGCCGTCGAGGTCATGTGCGGCAGCGCGGCGCGCGCCGTCGGCGCACTCCTCGGGAACGGCGTCGCGTTCGACCGAGGCCCCGACGGGCGGCTCCTCCTGGGCCTCGAGGCAGCCCACTCGTTCCCTCGCATCCTGCACGCGGGCGGGGACGCGAGCGGAGCGGGCATCACCCGCGCGCTCATGGCGCGCGTGCGCGCCCTGGAAGCCGAGGGGCGCATCGAGGTCCTCGAGCGGGCCATGGCCACCGAGATCCTGCTCGACGGCGGGGCCGTGGCGGGCGTTGAGTACCTTCCGTCCGGCGCTGGTGCCGCCAGCGCACGACGGCGCGTGGACACCGCCGCCGTCCTCCTCGCCACCGGGGGAGCGGGACAGCTCTTCGCGCAGACCACGAATCCCGCGGTCGCGACGGGCGACGGGGTGGCCCTCGCCTTCCGCGCGGGAGCGTTGCTGCGGGACCTCGAGTTCTACCAGTTCCACCCGACGGCCCTCCAGATCAGGATGGCCGACGGCACCCTCCGCTCCTCCCTCATCTCCGAGGCCGTGCGGGGCGAGGGGGCCGTGATCCGGGATTCGTCCGGGCGGCGTTTCGTCGCCGACTACCATCCGCTCGGCGAGCTTGCGCCCCGGGACGCGGTCGCGCGCGCCCTCGCCCTGCACCGTCGCGCCGGGGGAGGGCCGGCCTACCTCGACGCGACCGGTGTCGAGGGGGCGCGCGGTGCGGGCTTCCTCGCCCGGCGCTTCCCGAGTCTCGACGCCATGACCAGCGCGGCTGGATACGACTGGCGGAGGGATCTCCTGCCCATCGGGCCCGCCGCGCATTACTGGATGGGCGGCGTCGCGGCCGACCTCGACGGCGCTACGAGCGTCCCCGGCCTGTACGCGGCCGGAGAGGTCGCGTGCACGGGCGTGCACGGCGCGAACCGCCTCGCCTCCAACTCGCTCCTCGAGGGGGTCGTCTTCGCCGCCCGCGCCGTCGAGCGCTTCGTGGCGGCGCCGTCGGACGCGTGGGAGGGCCCCTCGCCCCGCCCCGGCGCGGCGCTCGCCGTCGACAACCCTCTGAATCGGGAGCCCTCGCCCGCGCACCAGCCGACACGGGCCGGACTGACCGGGACCATGGAGCGGGACGCTGGCGTCCTGCGCGACGCCGAGGGCCTCGCCCGGGCGGCGGCCGCGCTCGCCGGCCTCTCCTCGGATGACCCTGAGACCGAGAACCTCGTCCTCGCGGGCCGACTCCTCGTGGCGGCAGCCGCCGCGCGCGAAGAGTCCGTAGGGGCCCATTTCCGCCTCGACTTCCCCGAGCGCCGCCTTGGCGAGGGCTCCGGGGAGGCGGGCATCGACGTCGTCCGCCAGCCCGCGCTGGCAGGAAGGAGCGCCTGACGTGACCGCTCAGGCCACCACCCCCCTCGCTCGCGATCAACGTGTTCCGGCCGCGCCGATGCCGCTTTCCGGGATTGCGCTGCGGCGGGTCCTCGAGACGGCCTACGCCGAAGAAGCACCCCACGGGGACCTTACGTCGCTCGTCCTCATCCCCGAGTCGGCGCGCGCCACCGCCGAGCTCCGGGCCCGCGTTCCGGGCATCTTCTCGGGCGGCCCCGTCATCGAGGCCGGCTTCCGCCTCCACGACCCACAGGCCCACGTTGAGCTCCTCGCCGCCGAGGGCGAGCCCTTCGAGGCCGGGGCAGTCCTCGCGCGGGTCTCGGGGCGAGCACGAGAAATCCTCACCGCGGAACGCGTGGTGCTCAACCTCGTGCAGCGAATGAGCGCGATCGCCACCCTGACCTCGCGCTACGTCGCGCTCACCGAGGGCACGCGGGCACGCATCGTCGACACCCGGAAGACGACCCCAGGCCTGCGCGAGCTCGAACGCTACGCCGTCCGCTGCGGCGGGGGGCGGAATCATCGTTTCAGCCTCTCGGACGCCGTCATGGCCAAGGACAACCACCTCGCCGTCCTCACGGGCGGCGAGCCGGCGCTGCTCACCGAGGTGCTCCGCGCTGCCCGTGAGCGGCTCGGGCACACGACGCATTTCGAGGTCGAGGTCGACTCGATCGAGCAGATCGAGCCCGTGCTCGCCGCCGGAGTCGACACGATCATGCTCGACAACTTCACGCCCGAGGAACTCCGCGCGGGCGTCGCGCTCGTCGCTGGCCGTGCGATCGTCGAGGCCAGTGGCGGGGTGAATCTCGAGACCGTCGCTGCCATCGCCGCCACGGGTGTCGATGTCATCTCCGTCGGCGCCCTCACGCATTCGGTGGTCAACCTCGACCTGGGGCTCGACGTCGTGCTGGAGGCCGCGGAGCCCGGTGCCGCTCAGCATGTTGCTGCTGCTGCGTCCGGCGCGTCCGGCGCGTCGGAGGGGATCCGTCCGTGATCTATCTCGATGCCGCGGGCACGACTCCCGTGCGCCGCGAGGTCCTCGAGGCCATGTGGCCTTACCTCACTGGTGACTTCGGCAACCCCTCGAGCCACCATGAGCTCGGCGAGCGCGCCCGGTCCGCGCTCGAGACGGCACGCGCCGACGTCGCGCGTGTGCTCGGGTGCCGCCCGGGAGAGGTGACCTTCACTTCGGGCGGCACGGAGGCGGACAACCTCGCGGTCAAGGGGATCGCGCTCGCACGGCGGGCGGCCGATCCGCGGCGGACGCGGATCGTCGTCAGCGCCATCGAGCACCCGGCGGTCCTCGAGTCCGCACGAAGCCTCGCCCGTCTGCACGGGTTCGCGGTCGACGTCGTCCCCGTCGACGGAGCGGGACGGGTTGCGCCCGCGTCGCTGGCCGCCGTCGTCACGCAAGAGACCGCCGTGGTCTCTGTCATGTACGCGAACAACGAGGTCGGCACCGTCCAGCCGATCGCGGAACTCGCTGCGGTTGCGCACGCCGCGGGCGTCCCGTTCCACACCGACGCGGTGCAGGCCGCCGGTGTCCTCCCACTCGACGTGCACGAACTCGGTGTCGACGCCCTCAGCATCTCTGGCCACAAGCTGGGCGCCCCCAAGGGCGTCGGTGTGCTGTACGCCGCGGGCCGGCTGACCGTCGAGCCGCTCGTCGACGGCGGCGGCCAGGAGCGGGGGCTGCGGTCGGGCACGGAGAACGTCGCCAGCGCCGTGGCGCTCGCGACAGCCTTGCGCCTGGCCGAAGCCGAGCGAACGACGGCGGCGCCTCGCCTCGCAGTCCTCCGACGGGCGTTCGTCGACCGAGTGACCGAGCTCGTGCCCGACGCAGTGCCGACGGGCGACGCCGAGCAGCGTCTCCCCGGCAATGCCTCCTTCTGCTTTCCTCGGGTCAGCGGCGAATCCGTACTGCTCGAGCTCGAGCGGCGTGGCGTCGTCTGTTCATCGGGCTCGGCGTGCGCCGCAGGGTCGAGTGATCCTTCGCACGTGCTCCTCGCCCTCGGTCTCGACGCCGAGACGGCGCAGACTGCCGTACGCTTCACCCTGCCGGTAACCATCACTGGCGAGGAGCTAGAGACCGCCGCCCTCGCTCTCCGGGACGCTTATGCCGCCGTGACAGGAATCGCGCACCGATAGGGTCGGCGGCAGCCAAGCGCAGCGCGAGCGCAGCCCGGCCCACCCCAGCGCAGCGCGAGCGCAGCCAAGCACACCGCAGCGCGCCCCAGCGCAGCCAAGCACACCGCAGCGCGAGCGCACCCCACAGCCCAGCGCAGCGCGAGCGCACCCCACAGCCCAGCGCAGCGCGCGTCACGTTGGCAGTCTCAGCCGGGAACTCAGAACGGAGGCGGCCCATCTCGTTCCGGGTACGTGATGTACCTGTGGCCGGAGGGAGCTGTCCATTCAAGGGTTCCGGGCGGGGCGGAGACCGACCTGTCGGGAGCGGTGACGCTAGTGGGGGCGCCCGAGTCAGCACCGACCTGACTCACTTTCCAATGGCCCACCGTCTTGAGTCGGTGATGTTCGCGGCAGAGCAGTGCGAGGTTGTCAGTCTCCGTCGCTCCGCCCTCCGACCATTCTCGGGTGTGGTCGGCTTCCGTTGCGGCCGCTGGCTTGTCGCAGCCGGGGAAGCGGCACGTCCTGTCGCGGGCGCCTAGGAAGCGACGCATGGCGAGGGTGGGTGCGTAGCGTCGTCGTCCGATGGCGAGGGGAGCACCGGTGTCTGGATCGACCCAGAGGCGCGTCCACGTCGCAGCCTCCGAGGCGAGGAGCCTAGCGGCGTCGGCGTCGATAGGCCCATAGCCCACGATCTCTCCGGGGCACTCCGATTCTCCCGAGAGCGTCCGCGCGGGAACCGTCACAATGAGCTCGTATCGCACGCCGCCGACGGCTCCTGACGACGCAGGAGATCCTTCAGCACGCGCCGAACTGGCGCCGAGAAGGGCAGCGTCGGTCAGGAGATCCGAGAAGGCATCTGCCCGCAGCTGGCTGATGGTTCGCTCTTCCGAAGGGCTCTGCAGCGAGCGTGCGATGGCCTCCAACCGAGTATCGATCGCGGCGCCCATCTCGAGAGGGAGGTAAGCCGAGAGCCAGCACATTCCGTCTTGGGCTGGTTCGAGGTCGACCCGCCGGTGGGCGCACGCTCCTTGCTTCCGTGCCGTCAACGGATCGCCGGCATAGTTCTCGGCCAGGCGGCGCAGACGACGCCGCAGAGTTCCGTGGCCGGGGAGCTGATCAGGATCGCCCGGACAGGCAAGTGCCACAGCCTGAGCGGAGAAGGCCGAGAGGTGCTCGGGAGGGACGGGTGACGCCGCTTCGAGAATCGCGTTGACGCGGCGGCGGGGAAGATCGCCGGCGGCCATACGATCCAGAAGCGGCGCCCACGAGGGGGTTGTGAGGGTCAGGGCTTCGGCGACCGCTGCTTTCGCCGTGCGTTGGGAGATCCGGAGTGCTGCGGCGAGCTCGGAAGCAGCAACGCTGGGCGCATCGAGCCTGTGAACTGGGTTTTCCGAAGTGCCTCCGACGGCTGCCGTCAGCGCTGCAAGAACCACAGCTTTACGGGCCTCAAGCCGGGCTTGCTCCGCGTCGATCTCCTGGAGTTCGCAGACTAGGGCGTCGGCCCGCTGCGCCCGTGCCCGGGCCATGATCGCATGCGGCGAAAGAGCGGCCTCCCAGAGAGTGTCGAACTCATCACCGCCATCCTCGGGTGCGTCGAAGAGAGCGCGATCAACGTGGGGCGGCTCGATGAGGCGAGCGAGCGGGTCCGCCCAGAGATCCCAGCCGTCCTCCCCCAGGGGATCGGCTGGCCACACGGTCGGTCCGTGACGCCCCTCGATATCCATGACCCAAGTCTCCGGGAGGGGTCCGACATTTCTGCCTGCCGCCAGTTGAAGTTGCTGGCTGCGGTGTTGAAGGAGGGTTCAGGCGTTCCTCGCGCGCCGGAAGACCCAGTATCGCAGCAGCACGAAACGAGCCGCCGTTGCGACCCATCCCGCCAGGGTCGTGGTCCACAGCTCTTCGGCGATGCCAGCGTTCGGCTCGGCCCAGAGGAGGGCCCAGAGGCTCCCGCTCGTCAGCCCGAGGGCGATCACGAGGGCCACGAGACCATGGAGGTGGTCGTGGAGGCGGCCGCGGCGTTCGTGGATGTGGAAGGTGAACCGTCGATTGAGCTCGGTGTTGAGCAGCGAGGTCACGATGAGCGCCGTAGCATTCGCCGCCGTCGGACCGACCGGGAAGCGCAGCGCCGCGTAAAGGGCCACTGAGGCGGCCGTGCAGATGACGCCCACGCCCGTGAATCGCGTGAGCTGCCGAGCGACGGGACGACGGGCGGCCGCCCGGACGCGGCCCCACCGCGAAGGCGCGGTTAAGGCGTTCGGCCGGGGGCCGTCCGTCATCGTGGGGGTGGTCGGCGTCATGGCTTCAGCCTGCCACCGACTTCTGTGCCCCCGCTGTGTCGCAGCGATGCTTGCCGCGTGCCGCCTGCACGGGTTGCGCGCGGCCTGCAGCGGCCGCCTGCTGCCTACCGCTGTCCGCGTGGGGCCTGGACGGGTTGCGTGCTGCCTGCAGCGGCCGCCTGCGGCCTACCGCTGTCCGCGTGGGGCCTGGACGGGTTGCGTGCTGCCTACCGCTGCCCGCGGAGTGGTCGGTTGGCGATGATGGGGTCGGCGCCGGTGTGGCCGTTGCGG
>NZ_DAIUJO010000033.1:0-5405 GCF_036848755.1 Sinomonas sp.
GGTGTGTCACCCTGCGGAGCTGACGGCGCAACGAGGAGGGCGGGGCATTAGCCGGCCGCCGAGCCCGACGGCGCAACGAGGAAGGCGGGCCCATTAGCCGGCCGCCGAGCCGACGCCGTCAGTCGGCGGAGGGGTCGCGGTGGTGCGCGATCATGAGCGAGGTCGCGTGTCCATCGGGGTCACTCGGCATGGCCACATATTCGTCGACGACCGCCCGCAGCTTTGCGAGGAGTTCCGCCTGATGCTCGGGGTTGAGCTTGAGGCCGAGGCGCCATACCTCGATGTCGTCTGGGTCGAGGGCTGCGGTCTCCTGGACGAACGTCTCGATGAGCACGGGCGCGACGTCGTCCACGCGCTGGCCCCACGAGCGGCGGGTCGCCAGATACGGGACCTCACGGGCCCCGCGCCGTCCGCGCCGCTCGTCCTGTGCCTCGAGGAACCCGGTGGCGACGAGTGTGCGGACGTGGTGCAGGGTCGAGGCCGGGTTGAGCCCGAGGAGGTCGGCGATCTCCTTGTTCGTGCGCGCGTGGTGGAGGCACAGACGCAGGATGCGCAGGCGCAGCGGTGAGCTGAGCGCTCGGCCCTTCGCAGCGTCGTCGGACGATGACATGCCACCACTCTAGCGATCCGGCTCGAGTGATTGACACTTCCCAATCGGAAGCGCAGACTGGCCGCATGCTCCCCTCATCCGCCGAGTCGCCGGCCCTCGTGCCCCTCACTCGGAGGCCCGCATTCCTCGCCTTCTGGGCGGGCCAAGGGGTCTCGCAGCTCGGTGCGCAGCTCGGCCAGCTCGCGCTCCCGGTACTCGCCGTGAGCCTCCTGGGGGCCAACGAAATGGACCTCGGCGTGCTCAACGCGGCGTCGATGGCGGCCTTCCTCGTCGTGGGTCTGCCCGCCGGGGCCTGGGTCGATCGGTGGCTCAAACGGCGCACCATGATTCGCGCCGATCTCGTTCGCATGTGCGCCATGCTCGCGGTCCCGCTCCTCTGGTGGGCTGGTGCTCTCCAGATGTGGCATCTCTTCGTCGTAGCGGGCGTCGTGGGCCTTGCGACTGTCTTCTTCGACGTCTCCTACCAGAGCTACATCCCGGTCCTCGTGGACCGCCCACTCGTGGCGGACGCCAACGGAAAGCTGGAGGCCACGGCGCAGGTTGCGCGGCTCGGAGGCCCGGCGCTCGGAGGGTTCGTCCTGACCCTCGTGAGCGCCCCGTTTCTCTTTGCAGCGGAAGCCGCGGGCTACCTCGTCTCCGCCCTGTGCCTCCTGCGTGTCCGAGACGCTGAGGCCAAGCCCGAGCGGACAGAGGGCAGCAGCCTTCCCCGGGAGATCCTGGAGGGGGCCTCGTTCGTGGCGCGGCACCCGCTCATCCGCCGGGTCGTGCTGAGCACGGCCATCGGCAACCTGTTCTCCTCGATCACGTACGTCCTGATGCCCCTCGTGATCCTGCGAGAGCTCGGCCTCGGGCCGGCGGGGCTCGGCACGATGCTCTCGATCGGCTCGGTCGGCGGAGTGCTCGGTGCCCTCGCGGCACCGCGGATCGCGGCACGCCTGGGTGAAGGGCCGCTCCTCCCGCTCGGGCTCATGGTGGGCGGAAGCGCCGTCGTCCTCTTCCCGCTCGCGCTTGCGGCCGGCCCGGGCCTGCTCGCCCTCGGCCTCCTGAGCGTGGGGGAGTTCGCCATGAGCTTCGGGATCATCGTCTTCAATGTCATGCAGGTGAGCATGCGCCAGCGCGTGTGCCCGCCTCGACTCCTGGGCCGCATGAACGCGTCGATCCGCTGCCTCGTCTGGGGCGTCATGCCGATCGGCAGCCTGCTCGGCGGCTGGCTTGGCGAACGGCTCGGGATCGCGCCCACGCTATGGGTGGGGATCGCGGGCCAGCTGCTCGCGTGCGTTCCGGTGGCCGCCGGACCGTTCTTCCGCCTGCGCAAGCTCCCGGACACCGAGGGGGAGTGATCGCCTCCCGGGGTGCTAGCCCTCGCGGCGCGCCCGGCGCCGGGCAGGCGGCGGCGGGACAGCCTTGACGGCAACGACGACGGCGAGCGGCACCTTGGCGAGGCCCCGTCGCGTGGCGATGGCGGCCTCGGTCCCGTCCAGCGCCGCGAGCTCGCCGAGGGCGTCGGTGAAGCCGCCTTCGATGCGGTAGCGGACGACGACGCGCGTGCCCAGCGGGAGGGCGCGGAGGACGTCGGCTGGGCGCCGGGGGAGGGGGGACACGCGAACATCCTAGGCACAGCCCGTCCGCGCACGAGATGCTACAGCGTGTGACGGCATGTGACAGCCGGCTCGCCCTCGCTACGCTGGCGGCGTCCCCGGGTGGATTGGCGCCCCGGAGCGGGATGATAATAGGCTCGTTCCGCCGGGACGCTGGGCGTCCCTCATCAGCAGATTCGTCAGAAGGTGCAGCAGTGACATACGTGATCGCGCAGCCGTGCGTGGATGTTAAGGACAAGGCCTGCGTCGAGGAGTGCCCGGTCGACTGCATCTACGAAGGTGAGCGGTCCCTCTACATCCACCCGGACGAATGCGTCGACTGCGGCGCGTGCGAGCCCGTCTGCCCGGTCGAGGCCATCTACTACGAGGATGACGTCCCCGACGAGTGGGCCGACTACTACAAGGCGAACGTCGAGTTCTTCGACGACCTTGGCTCCCCGGGCGGCGCGGCGAAGCTTGGCAACACGGGCAAGGACCACCCGCTCGTCTCGGCCCTGCCGCCGCAGAACCAAGCCTGAGCGTGGGGACCGGCAGCTCGGCCGACGCGAGCGAGAACCAGACGGGCCTGTCGACGCAGCGCGCGTTCGGGCTTGATCTTCCCGACTACCCGTGGGAGGCCATGGCGCCGTACCTCGAGACTGCTCGGCGGCACGAGGGCGGGGTCGTCAACCTGTCCATTGGGACCCCCGTAGACCCGACGCCCGAGCTCATCCAGGACGCGCTCCGCTCCGCGGCCGACGCCCCCGGATACCCCACCGTGCACGGCACGCAGGCCGTCCGAGAGGCTGTCGTCGAATGGTTCACCCGCCGCCGCGGCGTGGTGGGCCTCGACGAGCAGGCCGTGATGCCGACCATCGGCTCGAAGGAGCTCGTGGCGTGGCTGCCGTTCCTTCTCGGCCTGGGTGCGGGCGACGTCGTCGTGCGGCCCCGCGTCGCGTACCCGACGTACGACATCGGCGCCCGCCTCGCCGGGGCAACTGCGGTCGCCGCCGACAGCCTCGACGAGCTCGACGCCGCGACGCGCGCCCGCGTCCGTCTCGTCTGGGTCAACTCCCCAGGCAACCCCACGGGTGCTGTGCGCGGGGTTGAGGAGCTGCGCGCCGTCGTCGACGACGCCCGAGGGCGCGGCGCCGTCGTCGCCTCGGACGAGTGCTACGCCGAACTGGGGTGGGGCGATTGGGACGTTCAGCGCGGCGGCGAGGCTGTGCCGTCGGTACTCGATCCGCGCGTGAGCGGGGGCGATTTCAGCCGCCTACTGAGCGTCTACTCGCTGAGCAAGCAGTCGAATCTCGCCGGGTACCGCGCGGCGTTCGTCGCGGGCGCGCCGGAACTCATGCCGAACCTCGTCAACAGCCGCAAGCATGCCGGGATGATCCTGCCGTTCCCCGTCCAGGAGGCATTGCGGGTCGCGCTCGGCGACGACGCGCACGTCGAGGAGCAGAAGGAGCGCTACCGCGGCCGCCGCGACCGCCTCATCCCGGCGCTCGAGTCGTTCGGCCTGCGGATCAGCCACTCCGAGGCGGGCCTCTACCTGTGGTGCACCGCGGGTGAGGACACCTGGACTACCGTGGCTCGCCTCGCCGAGCGCGGCGTCGTCGTCGGGCCGGGCGTCTTCTACGGGGACGACGGCGCCGGGTACGTGCGCGTTGCCCTCACCGCGAGCGACGAGCGGGTCGACGCCGCCGTGGAACGCCTCACACGCTCCTGACCGGGGCCCACCCGCGCTGTCCGCCTGCCGTCGCAAGCAGGCGCCGATTCGTTCCGTGTGCGCGGTCGGGAGTAGTTTTGGAATGTTGCGAGCTACCCATGTAAGGGGAACCATGACTGAGAAGAACGGTGCCACCCTGCGCCATGAAGGCGGGGAGCTGACCCTGCCCCGCATTGCCGCGGTCGAAGGCAACGACGGCTACGACGTTTCGAAGCTTCTGAAGGAGACAGGCGCTGTCACCTTCGACCCAGGTTTCATGAACACCGCGGCGACCACGTCGTCGATCACCTTCATCGACGGCGACGAGGGCATCCTCCGCTACCGCGGCTACCCGATCGAGCAGCTGGCCCAGCACTCGAGCTTCCTCGAGGTGTCCTACCTCCTGATCTACGGCAACCTGCCGACGCCGTCCGAGCTCGAGTCGTTCGATCAGCGGATCCGCCGCCACACCCTCCTGCACGAGGAGCTCAAGAGCTTCTTCGCGGGCTTCCCGCGTGACGCCCACCCGATGCCCGTCCTGTCTTCGGCCGTGTCCGCGCTGTCGACCTTCTACCAGGACTCGCTCGACCCGTTCAACGAGGAGCAGGTCGAGCTCTCGACCATCCGCCTCATGGCCAAGCTCCCCGTCATCGCGGCGTACGCGCACAAGAAGTCGATCGGCCAGCCCCTCCTGTACCCGGACAACTCCATGAACCTCGTGGAGAACTTCCTGCGGTTGTGCTTCGGCCTCCCGGCCGAGCCCTACGAGCTCGACCCGCTCGTGGTCAAGGCCCTCGACCTGCTCCTCGTGCTGCACGCGGACCACGAGCAGAACTGCTCGACGTCGACCGTCCGCCTCGTGGGGTCCGCGAACGCGAACATGTTCGCGTCCGTCTCCGCCGGGATCAACGCGCTCTTCGGCCCGCTGCACGGCGGCGCGAACGAGGCGGTCCTCAACATGCTCCGCCGCATCCAGTCCGAGGGCATCAAGCCGGAGGACTACATGGAGAAGGTGAAGAACAAGGAAGACGGCGTCCGTCTCATGGGCTTCGGGCACCGCGTCTACAAGAACTACGATCCGCGGGCGAAGATCATCAAGGCGACCGCACACGAGGTCCTCTCGAAGCTCGGCGGGAACGATGAGCTCCTCGACATCGCGATGCGGCTCGAGGAGAAGGCCCTCGCGGATGACTACTTCATCCAGCGCAAGCTGTACCCGAACGTCGACTTCTACACGGGTCTCATCTACAAGGCGATGGGCTTCCCCGAGAAGATGTTCACGGTTCTGTTCGCGATCGGCCGCCTCCCCGGCTGGATCGCCCAGTGGCGCGAGATGATCAAGGACCCGCAGACCAAGATCGGCCGCCCGCGGCAGCTCTACGTCGGCGAGGCCCAGCGGGACTACCCGGTCCGCTAGCCCCCGCCCCTGATCGTTTCGGGTACGGCTATTCCGCTCCCTGATCGTTTCGGGTACGGCTATTCCGCTCCCTGATCGTTTCGGGTACGGCTA
>NZ_DAIUJO010000033.1:5505-5655 GCF_036848755.1 Sinomonas sp.
TTCCGCTCCCTGATCGTTTCGGGTACGACGACGCCGGCCCTCGCCTTTCACGTAGAGGCGAGGGCCGGCGTCGTCTGTCTGTCCATCGGAGTTCCTGTACCCGAGGTGGGTGTGGGGTGGGTTTGGTGTACCCGAGATGGGGTTAGGCGG
>NZ_DAIUJO010000033.1:5755-35943 GCF_036848755.1 Sinomonas sp.
TGTACCCGAGGTGGGTGTGGGGTGGGTTTGGTGTACCCGAGATGGGGTTAGGCGGTGCGGTAGCCCAGAGGGTTGTTCTTCTGCCACCGCCAGTGGTCTTCGCACATCTGTGCCACGGTCTTCGTCGTCGACCAGCCAAGGTCGGACAGGGCGGCCGAGGGGTCGGCCCAGAAGGCGGGCAGGTCGCCCGCACGGCGCGCTGCGATCTCATACGGGATCGGCGCTCCGACGGCGGCTTCGAAGGCGTGCAGCATCTCGAGGACCGAGGTTCCCTTGCCCGAGCCGAGGTTCCAGCGGAACACGCCTGCATGGTCCTCGAGGTACTGCAGCGCGGCGGCGTGCCCCTCCGCGAGGTCGACGACGTGGATGAAGTCGCGCTGGCACGTGCCGTCCGGCGTGTCGTAGTCGCCTCCGAACACCATGAGCTTCTCGCGCCGACCGACGGCGACCTGTGCGATGAACGGCACCAGGTTGTTCGGGATTCCCTGCGGGTCCTCGCCGATCCTCCCGGACGGATGCGCGCCGACCGGATTGAAGTAGCGCAGCAGTGCGATATGCCAGCGCTCGTCCGAGGCGCCGAGGTCGCTCAGGATGTCCTCGATCTGCTCCTTCGTGCGACCGTAGGGATTCATCGCGCCGATTTCCATCTTCTCGATGTACGGCGTCGGGTTGTGCTCTCCGTACACGGTGGCCGAGGACGAGAACACGATGGTGCGGACGTCGTGGCGCTGCATGGTGCGCAGGAGCGCGATGGTGCCGGCGACGTTGTTGTAGTAGTAGTCGAGCGGGATCGCGACTGACTCGCCCACAGCCTTGAGGCCGGCGAAGTGGATCACGGCCTGGGGCGCGTGCTCGCCGAAGACCGCGTCGAGTGCCGCCTCGTCCGTGATGTCGGCCTTGACGAAGGCCGCCTCGCGGCCCGCGAGCTCGCCGATCCTGCGGAGCGACTCTTGGCTGGAGTTCGAGAGATTGTCCACCACCACGACGTCGTGACCGCCCTCAAGGAGCGTCAGAACCGTGTGGGAGCCGATGTAGCCGGTGCCGCCGGTCACAAGGATTCGCATGCGTCTATCCTACGGGCGGCCCGGCGGTCGCCCGTCTTCCGTGGGAGACGCTCGTCGCCGCGGGCCGGACGGCTCGCGGTGGGGCACGGAGGGGGTGCGTGCGTGTGCTAGACAGGACAGGTGCCCAGATTCGTCGACGCGGCCGCGCGCCGTCGTGAGATTGTCGAGGCCGTCAAGCGGATCGTGGCCGCGGACGGCCTTGCCCGCGTGTCCCTCCGCGAGGTCGCGGCGGAGGCCGGACTCGTGGTCGGTTCAGTACGGCACTACTTCGAGACGGCGGAGGAGCTCCGCGTCCATGCCTTCGAGAGCGTTGCAAACGACGTGGTCCGGCGGGTCGAGGGCGCCGACGACGTCGTAGCACAGCTGTGCCAACTCCTCCCGCTGGACGAGGAACGCGCTGTGGACCTCTGCGTGTTCAGCGCCTTCCGCCTCGCCGCCCGCACTGATGCGTCCCTGCTCGCGGTCGCGGACGTCGCGCACGGTCGGATCGCCGCCGCCGTCGGGCGTTCCGTCCTTGCCGCACGTCCCGGGGCGGAGCGCCACGAGCTCGTGGCCGAGGCCGAGCGGCTGCTGGCAACGGCGGAAGGCCTCTCGCTCCATGCCTTGGTGCACGGCCGATGGCTCGACGCCGATCTCTGCCTCGCCGTCGTCCGCGCCCAAGCGGATACCCTCGGCCGGCTCCCGATTGCCTGAGCGGGAATACACTTGAAGGTGCTGATGGGACGCAAGGAGCCGATACCATGCACCAGACAGCGGGGCCGGGGTGGCGTGTCACGATCGACACGTCCGATCCGATGCTGCTCGCCCTCTATCTCAAGGACAACGCGGGCCTGACGGGGGCAGGTTTCCCTCCGCTCGCCCCGGTCGAACCGCGGATCCGTGAGTGCGACCATCACCAGCTCACGCAGCACGTGGGCGGCGTCGAGGCGCTGCGCCGTGAGTGGGAGGAGTGGTGGGGGCGTCTCGTCGCCGACCAGCCGGACGACGTTCCGGACGTGAGTCCGCCCGAGTTCACCGCCTTCAGTGCAGCACCCGCACTCCAACGCTCTCTCCAGGCGCACTTCGGCAGCGCCCTCACTTGGGCGCGCGAGCGCCGCGCGGAGTACGAGCGGCTCGAGGCGAGGCGCGAGGCACGGGGAGACACCCGGATCGTGGAGGAGATGGTGGCGGGGCGACAGCTCGAGGTCGGTCCGCTCGCGAAGGACTTCGACCTCCGGATCATCGAACTGCCGCTTGCCGAGGATCGCGCCTGGCTCGTCGAAGGCAACAAGATGATCATGAGCCAGTCCCTCATGGACGACGCCGACGCCTTCCAGAGCTTCCTCGCTCCGGTCCTCGAGATACTCGTCTGAGGCGGGCGCCCGGCGGGTGCCCGTTCAGGGGGCGTTCGCCACCGTGATGACGACGACGTCGGGCGGGTTCTGCGCGTCGCTCCAGCCCTTGTTGCCGTCGCGGATCCACGCTTGGCCGTCCACTTGGACGCGCGTCACGCCGAGCCCCTTCGCGTTGGCGACCGCCCATTGGGCCACGGACCACGCGAGAGTCCCGGACGCTTGGACCGAGATGGTCTTGCCGGCCACGACGCCCACGGCAGCCTGTCCGTAGTCCTGTTCGAGGGCCGAGCGCACGGCGGAGGGATCGCCCGCGGCGTCGGGCTTGCGGAGCGTGCAGTTGAGCGAGGCCTGCGAGTTTCCGGTGAGCGCCGAGGCGTAGGCGCGACCGAGGTCCTCATGCTGCGAATACGCTTCGGGGTACGCCGAGCGCTGCACCTTCTGCGCCGCCTCCGTGACGGTCATCGATTCGTAGCCGGGCACCTTGACGAGCGCGTCGTAGAACGCGTTCGTCGCATAGACCGGGTCCATGAGCTGCTCTTCGGTGCCCCAGCCTTGGGAGGGCCGCTGCTGGAAGAGGCCGCGGGAGTCAGGGCCCGCGTGGTCCCCGTAGCTGATGTTGCGGAGTTTGGCCTCCTGCATCGAGGTCGCGATGGCGATGGTCGCCGCGCGGGCTGGCAGACCGCGCCGCACGGCGATCGCGGTGATGAGGGAGGCGTTCGCGGCCTGGTCGGTGGCGAGGCTCTCCTCGTTGCCATTGAGCAGCGCGGTGCAGCCCTCGACCACAGGCGATTCGCCCCGGTTGAGCACGGTCGAGGCGATGTAGACGCCGGTCGCGGCGAGCACGAGGGCGACGACGAGCGTGAGCCAGCGTCGCGCGGTGCGTGCCAAGGCCAAGGCGGGGCTCCTTGCTCATCGAGCCGGGCCCAGCCAGGGGCCCGGCTCTGCGTCGTCAGGCGTCTCGGAGTCAGTTGGCGTGGAGCGCCTCGTTGAGTTCGACCGTTTGTCCGTTGCGGGGGAGCGCCTCGACCTGGCCGTTGGTCGAGTTGCGGCGGAACAGCAGATTCGGCTGCCCCGAAAGCTCCGCCGCCTTGACGACCTTCTCGGCATTCTCGCCGAACGCGTCCTTGAAGCCGCCGATCCGTACACGCGTTCCCGCCGTCACGTAGAGTCCAGCCTCGACCACGGAGTCGTCGCCGATCGAGATGCCGACGCCGGAATTGGCGCCGAGCAGCACCCGCTCGCCGAGCGAGATGCGCTCCTTGCCGCCGCCCGA
This sequence comes from Sinomonas sp., assembly GCF_036848755.1. NCBI lineage: Bacteria > Bacillati > Actinomycetota > Actinomycetes > Micrococcales > Micrococcaceae > Sinomonas > Sinomonas sp. The sequence goes on from NZ_DAIUJO010000033.1 coordinate 9,427, forward strand.
GAGGGTTCCCATGATGGACGCCCCGCCTCCCACGTCGGTGCCGTCGCCGACGACGACGCCCGCAGAAATACGGCCCTCGACCATCGAGGCGCCCAGCGTGCCCGCGTTGAAGTTCACGAAGCCCTCGTGCATGACCGTCGTGCCTTCGGCGAGGTGCGCACCCAGCCGGACGCGGTCGGCGTCGGCGATCCGCACGCCGGATGGGACGACGTAGTCCACCATGCGCGGGAATTTGTCGACGCCGTAGACGGTGACCGGCCCCCGGCGCCGCAGCCGAGCGCGAGTCGACTCGAAGCCGGCCGGGTGGCAGGGGCCGAAGTTGGTCCAGACTACGTTCGGGAGCTTCGCGAAGATTCCGTCCAGATTGACGGTGTTGGGCTTGGCGAGGCGGTGCGAGAGCAGATGCAGTCGGAGGTAGGCATCGGCCGTATCGGCAGGCGCCTGGTCGAGGTCGATCTGGACGAAGACGACCTTGGTCTGCGTCCCGCGATCGGCGTCGATCCCGTTCTCGGCTGCTGCCACGAGCTCGGCGGGCGCCGAGTCCACGACCGACTCATCGCTGAGGTGCTCGGCGGCGGTGCCGAGCGAGGGCGACGGGTACCAGACGTCGAGGACGGCGGCCTCTTCGGCCCCGTTCGTCCCGGTTCCCACGGCGATGGTGGCGAGGCCGAAGCCGTGGGCAGAGCGGGGTGCGGCGGAGGTTTCAGTCATGGCCCAAGTCTATCGAGCGGGGTCCCGGCGAACCGAAAGGGGGCCCGTCGTCCGGGGCTATGCTTGCTCGCGTGACTCCAGCCGCGCTCGACCTCACTCAGGATGTGTCCCTCCTCACCGCAGCCCTCATCGACATTCCGAGCGTGTCGGGCAGCGAGCAGGCCATCGCGGACGCCGTCGAGGCCGCTCTCCGGGCCCTCCCGGGCCTGACTGTTAGCCGTGATGGAGACGCGCTTGTGGCCCGGTCGGAGCTCGGCCGCGAGGAACGGGTCATCCTCGCGGGTCACCTCGACACCGTTCCCCTGCCCACGGCCGAGGGCGCGCGCGGTACCGTCCCGTCGTCGTGGGACGACGAGCCGGGCGCGGGCACTCTCTGGGGACGGGGGGCGACCGACATGAAGGGCGGTGTCGCTGTCCAGCTTGCGCTCGCAGGCGCGCTCTTCGGAGCGACGGACGACGGCGCCCGGAGGCCGAGCAGGGACGTCACGTTTGTCTTCTACGACCATGAGGAGGTCGAGGCGGCCAAGAGCGGGCTGGGGAGGCTCGCGCAGGCCGCGCCGGAGCTCCTCGAGGGAGACTTCGCCATCCTGCTCGAGCCGACCGCGGGCACAGTGGAGGGCGGTTGCAACGGCACGCTCCGCCTCGAGGCCTCGACAGTGGGCGAGGCGGCCCATTCCGCTCGTGCGTGGATGGGGCGGAACGCCATCCACGCCGCCGCCCCGATCCTGGCGCGCCTGGCCGAGTACGAGCCGGCCACAGTGACGGTCGACGGGCTCGACTATCGGGAGAGCCTCAACGCCGTCCGGATCGCTGGGGGCACGGCTGGGAATGTCATTCCGGACCGTTGCACCGTCGAGATCAACTACCGATTCGCTCCCGACAAGTCGCTCGATGAGGCGGAGGCCCACGTGCGGAAGCTGCTCGAGGGCTTCGACGTCGTGCGCACCGACGGGGCCGCTGGTGCCCGACCCGGACTGACGCACCCCGCGGCGGCGGCGTTTGTCGCCGTCGTCGGGCGTGAACCGAAGCCGAAGTACGGCTGGACCGACGTCGCCCGCTTCAGCGAACTCGGCGTTCCGGCGGTCAACTTCGGCCCCGGCGACGCCCTGCTCGCCCATAAGGACGACGAGCGGGTCGCCGCCGACGACGTGCGCGAGTGCTTCCGCGCATTGCGCGACTGGCTCATCTCCTGAGCGCTCCCGAGACCTTCTGGCTGCGCCGGAGCCGCCGCTCGGCGAGCTTTGCGAGGCCGGAGAGGACGAGGCACATCCCCACGTAGAGGACGCCGGCGACGATCGCCGAGGGCACGACCGGGCTGCCGTACTGGACTTGGGATCCGAAGAACTTGGCTTGGAACAGGATCTCGTTGTACGTCACGATGAAGCCGAGCGCGGTGTCCTTGAGCGTCACGACGAGCTGGGAGATGATCACGGGCAGCATCGCGCGCACGGCCTGTGGGAGCAGGATGCTCGCCATGACCTGCGACTTGCGCAGCCCGACGGCGAGGCCCGCCTCCCGCTGGCCCCTGGGCACCGATTCGATGCCAGCACGGAACGCCTCGGCGAGCACCGAGCCGTTGTACAGGATGAGGGCGACGACGACCGCTGTGTACGGCGGCCACCTGACTCCGAGCGCTGGCGGGAGTCCGTAGTACAGCAGCATCATGAGGACGAGTACCGGGATCGCGCGGAACAGCTCGGTGAACCAGTGGACGGGTCGCGAGACCCACCGATGGTCCGAAAGCCGCCCTATCGAGAGCGTGAGTCCCAGGACAAGGCTGCCGAGGGCTGCCACGCCGAAGGCCGAGAGGGTCGCACCTGCCGCCTGGACAAGCGTCTGCTGGACGCGCGGGAATGAGAAGATCTGCCACTTCTGCGCGCTGAACTGCCCGGTCTCCGCGAATCGCCACACGACGAACGCGAGGATCGCGAGGATCACGGCTGCGGAGGCGATGCCGAAGATCAGGTGCCGCGCGCGCCCTTTGGGCCCTGGGGTGTCGTAGAGGACCGAGCTCATCGAGCCACCTTCCACTTCTTCTCGAAGTAGCGCTGGAGCTGCGCGAGGATGAGGACGAGGGCCACGAAGAACAGGGCGACCCAGAGGAGGACCGCGAGCGCTGGTTCGCCGCGCTCCGCGAGATACGCGCGGATGGCGCCCGCCTCGTAGACGGAGAACCCCGCGGCCACAGTCGTGTTCTTGAGCAGCGCAATCAGGACGCTGAACAGCGGCGGCAGCACCGAGCGGAAGGCCTGTGGCAAGACGACCAGAGCAAGCGTCTGGACGAACCGCAGACCGATCGCCCGGGCCGCCTCGGCCTGCCCCACCGGCACGGTGTTGATGCCGGAGCGCAGGACCTCGGCGACGTAGCTCGCGGTGTAGAGGCTGAGCCCGACGATGGCTGAGGCCGTGAAGTCGAACTCCGGGAGCCCGAGCTTCGGGTAGCCGAACGCGAAGAAGAACAGGACGAGTGTGAGCGGGGTATTGCGGACGATGTTGACGTAGAGAGTCCCGAACAGCCGCAAGGCTGGGATGGGCGACACGCGCATCGCGCCGACGATGGTGCCGAGGAGGAGGGCGAACAAGCCCGAGACGAGGAACAGGATGATGGTTGTTCGGAATCCGGTCGTGAAGACGTCCAGATTGTCGAGGAGGGTATTCACGTCAGGCCTACGCTTTCGAGCGCGAGAGCGGTGGGCGGACAGCGCCCGCCCACCGCGGATCGATCAGTAGTTGTCGACGGCGGGCTGCTCGACCTTTGTGCCTGACTTCCCGAGCGTCGAGTCGTAGACCTTCTGCCACACGTCGTGGCCGTTCGTGAACACGTCGTTGACGAATTTGCGCAGCGCGGTGTCGCCCTTCGCGAGGCCCACCCCGTACTTCTCAGTGGTGAACGGGCTGCCTGCGACCTTGAGGTTGTCCGGATCCTGGGCTGCGTAGCCGATGAGGATCGCCTGATCCGTCGTCACGGCGTCCACCTGGCCGTTCTTGAGCGCGTCGACGCACTGCGAATACGTGTCGAAGGATCGAGAGGTGGTCTGCGGGAAGTTCTTCTGGATGTTCTGCAGCGGCGTCGAGCCCGTCGCCGAGCACACCGTCTTGCCCGCGAGGTCCTTCTCGCTGCTGATCGTCGTGTTGTCCTTCTTCACGAGCAGACCCTGCCCCGTCGTGAAGTACGGCCCGGCGAAGTCGACCTGCTTCTTGCGGCTGTCCGTGATCGAGTACGTGCCGACGTAGTAGTCGATGTCGCCGTTCTGAATTGCCGACTCTCGGTTGGCGGACGGGATCGGCTTGAACTCGATCTTGTCTGCGCTGTAGCCGAGGGAGGCCCCGATCCACCTTGCGACCTCGATGTCGAAGCCGCTGTACTGGCCGGTTGCGGCGTCCATGAAGCCGAGTCCGGGCTGGTCCTGCTTGACCCCGATGCGGACCTTGCCGTTCGACGTGATCTTGTCGAAGGTGGGACTCCCAGAGAGGGAGACGTTCGAGGCGACCGAATACGGCGCCGATCCTGAAGATTCGGGCGAACTGCCCGATCCCGAGCCGCATGCATCGAGCGTGAACGCGAGCGCCACGGCGGCGGCGGTGAAGATGGCCTTCTTGGTGCGGAAGAGTGCCACGGTATTCCTTTCTGGTAGGGGCTCCCCAGCCCCGTTGCTCAGACGCTGGCTGTCCAGCGCCCGTTCAATGCGTGAGCAGCTTGGACAGGAAGTCCTTGGCCCGGCTGCTCTGCGGGTTCGTGAAGAACTGCTCGGGCGGTGCCTGCTCGACGATCTGTCCGTCCGCCATGAAGACGACGCGGTCGGCCGCCTTGCGGGCGAAGCCCATCTCGTGGGTCACGACGATCATCGTCATGCCCTCGCGCGCGAGCTCGACCATGACGTCGAGGACTTCGTTGATCATCTCGGGGTCGAGCGCCGACGTGGGCTCGTCGAAGAGCATGACCTTGGGCTTCATCGCGAGCGCTCGCGCGATCGCGACCCGCTGCTGCTGGCCGCCTGAGAGCTGGGCCGGGAGCTTCGGCGCCTGATGATCGACGCCGACTCGCTCGAGGAGCGCCATGGCCTCCTTGTCGGCGGTGGCCTTATCGACGCCCTTGACCTTGATCGGACCGAGCGTGACGTTCTCGAGGATGGTCTTGTGCGCAAAGAGATTGAACGACTGGAAGACCATGCCGACGTCGGCCCGGAGCCGCGCGAGCTCCCGGCCCTCCTCGGGCAGCTTCTTTCCGTCGATCCAGATCTCGCCCGATTCGACGGTCTCGAGGCGGTTGATGGCACGGCATAGCGTCGACTTCCCCGAGCCGGACGGGCCGATGACGACGACGACCTCGCCCCTGCGGACATCCAGGTCGATGTCTCGCAGCACATGGAGCTGGCCGAAGTGCTTGTTCACGCCCTGCACGGAGACGAGGGCAGACGAGGGTGCTTCGGTTGTCATAGGGCCAATGTAATGGAGATAACACTCCCGGGTCTGAGGGCCCCTGAGAGGAAGCTCCGATCGTCATTCAAGCGAGACCGCTAGCCTTGGACCATGACCACGGAATCACCACGCCGCGACGATCGCTCAGTCCCTTCCCGGCGCAAGGGCCCGATCGAGCTTCGGCGGCGGCAGGCCCTCCAGGGCACCTCGGACCAGCACCTCCTCGACACTCACGGGGCCGGCCGGTTCGTCCACACCGATCCGTGGCGCGTCATGCGAATTCAGAGCGAGTTCGTCGAAGGCTTCGGTGCTCTGGCGGAACTCGGCCCTGCCATCAGCATCTTCGGCTCGGCGCGGACGCTCCCGGGCAGCGACTACTACGAGACGGCGGTCGAGATCGGGCGGCGGCTCGCCCGGGAGGGCGTCGCCGTCATCACGGGCGGCGGTCCCGGGTCGATGGAGGCCGCCAACCGCGGCGCGGTGGACGGCTCAGGGACCTCGGTTGGCCTAGGGATCGAGCTCCCATTCGAGACGGGCTTCAACCCATGGGTGGACCTCGGGGTCAACTTCCGCTACTTCTTTGCCCGCAAGACGATGTTCGTCAAGTACGCCCACGGGTTCGTCGTCCTCCCCGGCGGCCTCGGAACCCTCGACGAGCTGTTCGAGGCCATGGTCCTCGTCCAGACGGGCAAGGTGACCTCATTCCCGATCGTGCTCGTGGGCTCGCGCTTCTGGGGCCCGATGGTCAGCTGGCTCCGGAACACGCTCCTGACCGAGGGGATGATCTCGCCTGAGGACATGGATCTCATCCAGATCACGGACACGGCCGAGGAAGCGGTGGAGCTCGTGCTCGCGGGCTTCCGACGCGACACGCAGGAGCGGCGGGGCGGCATGTTCGGCTCGGCCGAAGAGGAAGAGGAAGAAATGTGGTCGCCCGAGAAGGCTGACGGCGAGTGAGCTTCTTCCTCGTCGCCCTCGCCATCGTCGTCGCCGCCGGGCTCGTCTGGGTCGGGGCGGCGGTCTTCCGCGGCCGGTCGGTCCCTGAGGTCTTCGATCGCGGCCTCGAGGAACCGCTCCCGGGGCTTCCGCCCATCCTCCTTCCCGAGAAGCCGACCGCGGAGGACGTCGACCGCATCCGCTTCTCCCTTGGGCTGAGGGGGTACCGGATGGACCAGGTCGACGACGTCCTCGAGCGCCTCCGGGAGCGCATCTTGGAGCAAGACGCTGAAATCGCCCAGCTCCGTAGGCGCGCGCGTTCCGAGGTCGAGGCCCCCGAATGAGCCACGGGCTCGACGAGCGGGCGGGCGCGACGCGCGAGCTCCCGCCGTCGTCGCCCGTCCATGCCGCGCTCGGCGCGGCTGCACGGACGACGGCGCTCTGGCTCGCCCGACGGCCGTGGTGGCTTCAAGTCGTTCTGCTGTACGCGGCGTCGCGGCTCGTCACGTTCGGGATCTTCGCGGCGGCAGCCCTTCAGCAGGGGACCAACCCCTGGTTCGGGCCGCACCCCGACTACTTCCATTTCCTCCAGATCTGGGATTCCGAGTGGTACGGGCGCATCATCCAGAACGGGTATCCCGCCGTTCTCCCGCGCTCGTCCACCGGGGCCGTCACGGAGAACGCCTGGGCGTTCTACCCCGTCTTCCCATACCTCGTCCGATCTCTGGCGCTCATCACCGGAATCTCGTGGCAGGTCCTCGAGCAGGTCGTTGCGATGGCCGCGGGCTTCGCCGCGGCGCTCGTGGTCTACCGGCTGTTCCGGCACTTTGCCGGGCACGGCACGGCGCTCTGGGGTGTGGCCTTCTTCGCGTTCTTCCCGGTCTCGGCGATCCTTCAGGTCCCCTACGCCGAATCGCTCGGCATCGCGTTCCTCGCGTGGGCCCTGCTGCGGATCGTGGAGCGGCGCTACCTCGCGGCGATCCCCGCCGTCGTCCTTGCGTGCCTCACCCGTCCTGTTGGCGTACCGCTCGCCGTCATGCTCGCGGCGCTGTTCGTCATCCGCTGGGTCTCTCGGCGCCGTCGTCCGCTCGCGCCCGGTGAACTCCTGCGCCTTGCGGTGCTGACAGCGGCGACGGCGGCCTCTGCCCTCGCGTGGCCAGCCATAGCCTGGGCGGCGACCGGGGTCATGACCGCCTACACGGACACCGAGGCGGTATGGCGAGGAAGCGACCTCGTGCCCTTCATGCCCTGGGTCGACACGGGCACCTACCTTTTCGGTCCGGTGCTCGGACCGGTTGCGCCGTTCCTGCTCGTCGCGGCGGCGGCGCTCTACCTCACGAGCTCCCACGTCAAGCTCGTCGGAGTCGAGCTGAGACTGTGGTGCGCAGCCTACGCGCTGTACCTCCTGGCCTTCCTGTATCCGCAGACCAGCACATTCCGCATGATGCTCCCGTTCTTCCCGCTCGCCCTTGCCGCCGCGGCACTCTCGCGCTCGCGTGCCTACCGGGGCGCCGTGCTCGTGATGTTCGTGCTGCTGCAGATCGTGTGGGTCGTCTGGCTCTGGGACTGGGCCGAGCTTCCGGGCGGCGGCGACTGGCCTCCGTGAGCGGCGAGCTTGGCTACCCCGTGGTATCCCTACTGATAATGTAAAGGTCAAGCACAAGGTGGCGAGGCCCCCTCACCTCGGTGAGCGGAGGCGCGTCCGACAGCCTGCAGATTCGTGTGGGCACACTACTGGAGGGGAAGTTCACATGGCAGCCATGAAACCGCGTACCGGGGACGGCCCGATGGAGGTCACCAAGGAGGGCCGCAGCCTCATCATGCGCGTTCCCCTCGAGGGCGGTGGGCGGCTCGTGGTCGAGCTCAATGCCGAGGAGGCCGCTCAGCTCAAGGAGTGCCTCGTCGGCGTGACCGAGTGAACTGACTCTCACGCACTATCGTTGACGAAGGAGGCCAGCCCCTGAGGGCTGGCCTCCTTCGTTTAAACGGCCGGTCGTCCGTCAGCGGCGGGACGCGAGGAACAGTCCGGGCCCGGTCGGCAGGAGCGCGGTGTTGAGGCGTTCGTCTTCCAGGAGCCGCCGGTGCAGTGCGCGGAGGCGGACGGCGCTCGTCTCGCGGTGCGCCGGGTTGGCGACGCGGTCATGGTCGAGCGCATCGTTGATGACAAGCAGGCCGCCTTGGCGCAGGAGCCGGACCCCTTCGTCGGCATAGTCCGGCGTCCCGCCGGGATCGGCGTCGAGGAACACGAGGTCATAGGAGGCGTCGTTGAGCCGGGGGAGGACGGCGTGGGCGCGGCCGGGGATCGTCCGGACCCGGCTCGCGGGGATGCCGGCCTCGCCGAACGCCTGCCGGGCGGCCTTGAGATGCTCGATGTCAGTGTCGATGGTCGTGAACGTGGATCGGGTGGGCAGCCCGCGGAGCAGACAGATGCCGGAGACCCCCGCGCCGGTGCCGACTTCGACCACGGCGTGGGCCTTGGAGGCTGCGGCGAGGACCGTGAGAACGGCGCCGACGCCAGGTGAAACGGGAGACACGCCCAGCTCGAGGGACCTCTCGCGCGCACGGGCCACGATGGTGTCCTCGACGGCAAGCCCCTCGGCGTAGGACCAGCTCGCGGACTTGTCGGTCATGCTAGGAACGCTTTCGGCTCGGGATGCCTCAAGCCTATCCTCTCGTCAGGGTCGAACCGCGCTACGCTCTCGGCGGAATGACCAGCGAACGTTCAGCAACGACTGTCACACTGGGGTTCCGCAGCGGCTGCAGGTGGATCAGGAGTCCACGGCACAATGCGGCCGCCGATGCTGTGAAGGTGAGGTGCGTGGACGTGCTCAAGCAACGTGCTGCGACCCCCGAGACCCCTGCCGAGCCGGTCCCTGCCGACTGGGTTCCTCCCACATGGGAAGAAGTGGTCTCCCAGCATTCCGCCAAGGTGTACCGCCTGGCCTATCGCCTGACAGGCAATCAGCACGACGCCGAAGACCTCACCCAAGAGGTCTTCGTCCGCGTGTTCCGCTCGCTCGAGAACTTCAAGCCGGGCACGCTCGACGGCTGGCTTCACCGCATCACCACGAATCTCTTCCTCGATCAGGCCCGCCGCAAGAACCGCATTCGCTTCGACGCGCTCGCGGAAGACGCCGAGGCCAAGATCCCCGGACGCGAGCCCGGCCCAGAGCGCAGCTACGAGATGAACAACCTCGATCTCGATGTCCAGGCCGCCCTCGAGGAACTCCCGCCGGACTTCCGTGCAGCCGTCGTGCTCTGCGACCTTGAAGGCCTCTCCTACGACGAGGTCGCCGCCGCACTCGGCGTCAAGCTCGGCACTGTGCGCTCCCGCATTCACCGCGGCCGCACCCTCCTGCGTGAGAAGCTCGCGCACCGTGACCCGCGCCGGGGCGCTGGGAAGCCTCGGCTCACCCTTCCCCGCGTCGCGGGCCTCCGCTGAGGCGGGGCATGAGCGAACGACGGCGGCTGGTTCCGTTGCGCGGCTCGGCTGATCATGGGCGGGACGCGGTGCATGTGCAGTCGTGCGCCGAGTGCCGGGGCGCGCTCGAGAGCGAACGGCGCTACCTCGCCGCGCTGCGGGACGCGCCGGTGCCCTTGGCGAGCTCGGCTCTCACGCAACGGCTGATCGAACAGACGCGCGAGCTTGCTCTCGAGGCCGAACTGGCGGAAGTGGCCTCGTCGAAGGGGCGGATGCTGCGGGCCGCAGCCGTCGCCCTGACCGGGGCCGCTGCCGCGCTGGCCGCGCTCGGCGTCACGGCGTACGCAGTCGCCGGCGACCCGACGGCGACCTCGCCGACCGCGAGCTGGCCGTCCGCCGTCGGGATCGACAACGGTGGCCGCATCCTCACGTCTGCGGATCTCCACGCGTTGTCGGCCGCTGGCTGGAACTGCCCGGAGTTCGAGCAGAATGGACTGCACGTCGAGTCCGCCAAGGGCTATATCCTCAACGGCGTGCCCACCCTCGTCCTGCGTCTCGGCGATGGTGCCCACGCGCTCTCCCTGATGGAGCAGCGCCCCGCCACAGGCGGTGCAGCGGCTCCTCAGACCACCGTCCTGGCCTCCGACTTCCCATCCTCGGAAACGGCCGATCTGGTCCGTGAGTCGGCCTCGCCCCTGGCTACGCCGCCGCCCGCAGAAAGCCCGGCGGACCGTCTCGCACGCGGTTTGCACCTTGTCCTGAGCGCGGCGGGACGTCCCTGAATGGCGCACCACGTCCTCGGCTGCCTCAGACCGTCGGTGATATCGGTGGAGTGCCGGACCGAATCGTCCGCGCCGAGGCGCAGAAGGTAATCTTCCATCGTGCCCGGAATGAATGAGCTCTTCATCCTGCTGGTCATCGCGGTTCTGGTGATCGGCCCCAAGCGTCTGCCCGAATACACGCAGAAGCTCACGAACATCGTCCGGGAAGTCCGTCGGATGGCCTCGGGAGCGAGGGAACAGCTCAAGGAGGAGACGGGCGTCGATCTCGACGAGGTCGATTGGCGCAAGTATGACCCGCGCCAGTACGACCCGCGGAAGATCATCCGCGACGCCCTGCTCGAGGACGAGTCGCCCGCCACGCCTGCGGCTGCTGCTGCCCCCGCAGAAGCCGACTCCGCGTCGTCCTCCGCCGAGCCCGCAAGCCCTGCCCCATTGCGCGTCGTCGAGCGTCTGGCCGCCGGGCAGCCAGCGCCCTTCGACACCGACGCAACCTGAAGACCAGGGCCTAGCGCGGCGTCATCCCGAGGCTGCGCCCGGCGAGCCCGCGTGGGGCTGAGGCGAGCTGGTCGGCAATGCGCTTGAGCGCCACGGCGGAGGGCGACTCCGGGGCGCTCAGGACAATGGGCTCGCCGGCGTCCCCGCCTTCGCGCAGGGCGACGTCGAGCGGCACGCGTCCGAGGAGCGGAACCGGGGTGTCGAGCGCCTGAGAGAGGCGCTCCGCGACGCGCTGGCCGCCGCCGCTGCCGAAGACCTCCAGAATCGTGCCGTCGGGAAGGGTCATCCCCGACATGTTCTCGATGACGCCCGCAACGCGCTGGCCGGTCTGGGCCGAGACCGAGCCGGCGCGCTCGGCGACGTCGGCGGCCGCGGCCTGCGGCGTCGTGACGACCAGGAGGTTCGCGTTGGGCAGTAGCTGGGAGACCGAAATGGCGACGTCCCCCGTCCCGGGCGGGAGATCGAGGAAGAGGACGTCCAGATCCCCGAAGTAGACGTCAGTGAGGAACTGCTCGAGGGCACGGTGCAGCATGGGACCCCGCCAGGCGACGGGCTGATTGCGGGTCACGAACATGCCGATCGAGATGGCCTTCACGTCATGGGCGACTGGCGGCAGGATCATGTCGTCCACCTGGGTTGGTCCGTGAGCGATCCCGAGTAGCGCGGGCACCGAGAAGCCGTGCACATCCGCGTCCACGATTCCGACCCGGAGTCCGCGTGCGGCGAGCTCGCACGCGAGGTTCACGGTCACCGAGGACTTGCCGACCCCGCCCTTGCCGCTTGCGACAGCGAAGACCTTGGTGAGCGATTCGGGCCGGCTGAACGGGATGCCCCGCCCCGGCCGCAGGCGTTCCCTGAGCTCCTGCCGCTGTTCGGGGGTCATGACCTCGAGCACGACGTCGATCTCCGCAACGCCGGGCACGTCCCGCAGCGCTGCGCGGACGTCGCCTTCGATCGTGCTCCGCAGGGGGCACCCGGCGATGGTGAGGAGAACGCGAACGGTGACCCTGCCGGCGTCGACCGCCACCCCGGCGAGCATGCCGAGCTCATCGATGGGGCGGCGGAGCTCAGGGTCGACGACGGTTGAGAGCGCAGCGCGGACGGCCGCCTCGTCGGGTGAGGTCACTGGTGGTCGGTCCTTTCGGGCGGAGCGCCCTCGGGCGTCTCCGCGCTGCTGAGGGCTGCACGGTCCTTCTTCTCCTTGCGCTGCTTGGGGGCCGGCGCGACGGCCGCCGCGTCCCGGTCCGCCAGCTCCTCGAGGATCGAGCGCAGCTCCGTCCGCAGCTCGGCACGGACGAAGTCGCGCGTTGCCACCTCGCGCATCGCGAGCCGCAGCGACGCGAGCTCCCGGGTGAGGTACTCGGTGTCGGCGAGGTTGCGTTCGTTGCGGGACCGGTCCTGCTCGATCTGGACGCGGTCGCGGTCGTCCTGCCGGTTCTGGGCGAGCAGGATGAGGGGCGCAGCGTACGAGGCCTGGAGCGACAGGATGAGTGTGAGGAGCGTGAAGTTGAGCGACTTCGGGTCGAACTGCAGCGGCTCCGGGGCGAGCGTGTTCCAGCACAGCCACAGGACGCAGAAGAGCGACATGTACACGAGGAACTGCGGGGTGCCCATGTAGCGGGCGAAGCGCTCGGCGAACCGGCCGAACGCGTCGGGGTTGGGCGTGAAGGCCGGGAGGATCCGCGCGCGATTCTCGAGCGGGGTGTCCAGCCCTGGCAGCAGCTTGCGGGGGTCAGCCAAAGCGTCCTCCGAACTTCCTCAGCGGGGGCGCCCCGTCGTCGTGGTTGCGCCAGTCGTCGGGCAGGAGGTGGTCCAGGAGGTCGTCGACGGTGACCGCACCGACGAGCCGGCCGTCCTCGTTGACCACTGCGAGCGAGTTGAGGTTGTACTGCGCCATCGAATGGGCCACGTCATTCACCGGGGCGAGGTCCGAGACGGGCTCGAGTCCCTTGTCCACGATCGAGCCGAGCTGCTCGGGAGGCGCGCTCCTCAGCAGCTGCTGGATGTGTACCGTGCCGAGGTAGCGGCCGGTCGGGGTCTCGAGCGGTGGTCGGCAGATGAACACGGCGGAAGCGAGCGCGGGGCTGAGCTCCTCGCGGCGCACGTGCGCGAGGGCATCGGCGACCGTGGCCTCGGGAGGGAGCACGACCGGCACGGGCGTCATGATCGAGCCGGCGGTGCCCTCGTCGTACTGCAGGAGGCGACGGACGTCGTCGGCCTCTTCCGGCTCCATGAGCTGGAGGAGCTCTTCGGCCTTCTCGGCGGGGAGGTCGGCGAGGAGGTCGGCGGCATCGTCCGGGTCCATCTCCTCGAGGACGTCGGCCGCACGCTCGTTGTCGAGCGAGGAGAGGATCTCCACCTGATCGTCCTCCGGCAGCTCCTGGAGGACGTCGGCGAGGCGTTCGTCCTGCAGTTCGGAGACGACCTCGAACCGGCGTTGATCGCTCATCTCCTGGATTGCATCCGCGAAGTCGGCGGGCCGTAGATCCTCATGGCTTGCAAGGAAGTGGGTCGCCGCGCGGGTCGCGCCCCGCGTGTCGAGCCGGGCATCCTCCCAGTCCACGAGGACGGTTTCGCCCCGGCGCAGGCTGCGCAGTCCGCGGCCGGGCGCCTCACGGCGGACGAACAGCTTGCTGACGAGCCAATCGCCGTTGCGCTGCTGGTCCATGGCCACATCCTCGACCGTGCCGTGGACACCATCGTCCACGAGGGTCACGTGGTGGTCGAAGAGGTCACCCAGCACGAGCATCTCGGCCCCTCGGCGCTCGAAGCGGCGGAGGTTCACGAGGCCAGTCGTGATCACTTGGAACTGGTCCATCGACGTCACGCGGGTCATCGGCACGAAGACGCGCCGCTTGCCCGGAACCTCGACGACGATCCCGACGGCCTGCGGGGCGCGCTGCCCGCGCGAGATCACGACGACATCGCGCAGTCGCCCCACCCGGTCGCCGAAAGGGTCGAACACGTCGAGGCCGAGGAGCCGCGCGACGAACACACGGGTGGGAATGGGACTCACGCCCCCAAGGCTACTCCAGAGGCAAGTCGCTGCTCACTCTGAGCGGAAACACAGGCCAGAGGCGGCTTCTCGGGTAAGAATAAAGGCATGTCGAACATCTTCGGGTCATCTGGCCAGATCGATCAGGCGCGGTCCCTGCCGCAGGGTGACGTGATCGGATCGTACACCTCGTATCTCGATGCCCAGAAGGCGGTCGACTACCTCGCGGATCAGCAGTTCCCCGTTGAGGTCGTCGCGATCGTGGGCAACGACCTCAAGCTCGTGGAACGGGTCACGGGCCGTCTGAGCTATCCGCGCGTCGCGCTCAACAGCGCCTTGAGCGGCATGTGGTTCGGGCTCTTCGTCGGGGTGCTGCTCTCGTTCTTCTCGTCCGGCGCGGGCTACTTCTCGATCATCACCTCGGTGCTCATGGGCGCTGCCTTCTTCATGCTGTTCGGCATCGTCACGTACGCGATGCAGCGCGGCAAGCGGGACTTCACGTCGACGAGCCAGGTTGTCCCCACGAGCTATGACGTCGTCGTGGCCTTCGAAGCGTCGGCCGAGGCGCGCCGGCTCCTCCACCAGCTGCCGATGGGGCAGAGCCAACAGGGCTGGGGTGGCCAGCAGCCGTGGCAGCACGACCAGCACGGTCAGCCGGGGCAGCATCAGGGCCATCAAGACTGGGGTCAGCAGCCGGGCCAGTGGCAGGACCCGAACCAGCCCGGCCCGAGCCAGCAGGGCCCGAGCCAGCCCGGCCCGAGCCAGCAGGGCCCGAGCCAGCAGGGCCCGCAGCGGCCCTCCGGCTGGACCGATCCCTATGGAGTGAACTCGCAGCCGCAGCCCGGCCAGGAGCGCCCAGCGGAACAGCAGGAGCCTGGGCAGCCGCCCCGGAGCGGGTCCGGCTACCGCGATCTGCCGGATGGCCGCCCGCAGTACGGCGTTCGCATCGAACCCGATCGTCCTCACGATCGTCCCTACAGCTCCGAACCAAGGCCGGAAGGGCAAGAGGGCGGGGAGGCTGGCGCCGAGGACAAGGACGACGACGCCCCGGAACGCTGAGCTTCCCAGGGGCGCCGTGCAAGGGCCTCTCGCGGTGGGCAGAGGACGCCTGATACCGACGAGGAAGGGCGGTCGGCCACACGTGGCCGACCGCCCTTCCTCGTTCCCTTCCTTCTGACGCTCTCGGCTTGAGGTCCGCGCGCTACGCCTGGCCGTGCGAAGCCCGCGAGCGGCGCGAGAGGGAGTCGATGATGACCGCCAGCAGCAGGACCGCACCGGTGATCATGAACCGGATCGAAGCGTCGAGGTTCAGCAGGGTCAGGCCACTCGAGATCGATTGGATGACCAAGATGCCGAGGAGCGCGGACCACGCGCTTCCCCGACCGCCGAAGAGGCTCGTGCCACCGATGACGGCGGCCGCGATCGCGTTGAGGTTCGTGTCGGTGCCGCCGCTCGAGGCGCCCACCGATGCGAGCCTGGCCGCTGCGAGGAGGCCGCCGAGCGCCGCGAACGTCGAGCACAGCACGAAGACGCTGATGTAGATGCGGTTGACCTTGATGCCCGCGCGCCGCGCCGCTTCCACCGACCCGCCGACCGCGAACACCGCTCGGCCCCAGCGGGTGCGGGTGAGCATGAAGTTCATCAGGACGACGAGCAGCACGAAGAAGACGAACATGGCGCCCACACCTCGATCTGTGGCGAGGTACCACACGCTCACGCCGAGCGCGGCGAGGAGCAGGACCGACTTGACCAGCATGACGCTCATCGATCCCGACGAGAGCCCAGCAGCGCGCCGACGCCGCGACCGACGCCAGTCACTCCAGAACATGCCGACCGCCGCGACCGCGGCGAGCGCGTAGGCAGCCCACGGCGGCAGGAACATCTGCTGTGCGAAGGTGACGAGCCACGTGCTGAACGGGATGTTGATCGAGCTGTTGGGGCCGAGGACCCAGAGCTGCAGGCCAAGGAAGCCGAGCAGGCCCGCCAAGGTGATGACGAAGCTCGGGACGCCGAAGCGGGTGAACAGGAGCCCGTAGACGAGGCCTGCGACGGTTCCGGCGAGGACGGCCCCTATCACCGCAAGGACAGAGTTCCAATGGAGCTGGGTGAGCGTGACCCCGAGGACGGCCGCCGAGAGGCCGCTGACGGATCCGACCGACAAGTCGATCTCGCCGAGCAGCAGGACCAGAACGATGCCGATCGAGATGGTCCCGATCGCCGCACACTGGAGGCTGAGGTTCACGAGGTTGTCGGCCGAGAGGAACGCGGGGTTCAGGATCTGGAACACAGCCCAAATCACGATCAGCCCGATGACGACGGGGAGCGAGCCCAAGTCCCCGCTCCGCACGCGGCGGATGAAACCCTCGACAGCGCCGGTGAGGCCCTCCCCGTGGAAGAGCCGTTCGTCCTGCAGGTCGGCTGCGCGTTCCGCCGGGCTCCCGGCCGTGGCGGCGTTGCTCATGATGCGTTCCTCTCGGTGTTGCGTGACTCCGCTCGGCGTGTGACGACGTTGTCGGTCGCTCCGGTGATCGCGGAGATGATCTCTTCGTAGCTGACGTCCGGAACCCGGAAATTGCCGTTGTTGCGGCCGAGCCGGAGGACCACCACGCGGTCGGCCACTGCTTGTACGTCGGCCATGTTGTGGCTGATCAGGATGACCCCGAGGCCTCGCTCCCGGAGGCGCTCTATGAGGTTGAGGACCTCAGCCGTCTGCGCGACCCCAAGGGCCGCCGTCGGCTCGTCGAGGATCACGATGCGGGGCTCGCCGATGAGGGAGCGCGCGATGGCGACCGTCTGGCGCTGGCCGCCCGACAGGGAGGCCACCGCGATCCGCACGGACGGAATGCGTGCGGACAGCTGACGGAGCAGGCTCCACGAGCGCTTCTCCATCTCCTCCTCGTCCAGAGTTCCCTTGGCGATCTCTCGCCCGAGGAAGAGGTTGGAGACGACGTCCAGGTTGTCACAGAGCGCGAGGTCCTGGAACACCGTCGCAATGCCGAGCCCGCGGGATGCGGCAGGGCTTCCTATGCCGACGGGCTGACCGTCGAAGGTGATGCTTCCGGCGTCGTGTGAATAGACGCCGGCGAGGATCTTGACGAGCGTCGACTTGCCGGCGCCGTTGTCGCCGACAATGGCGACCACTTCACTCGCGTGCACGTCGAGATCGATTTGGGTGAGGGCTTGGACTGCGCCGAATCCCTTGGAGATGCCTCGGAGGGAGAGGACGGGTTGGCGCGTCGCCGGTTCGGGCTCGGCGATGGCGGGGTCCATCGTCACGGCGTTCTCCTTTGAGCTGGTGATTTCCATGTGGGGGGGGAGCTGATGCTGCTACGTGAAAGGGTAGGAGCGAACGCAAGCGGACGGAGGGCCTGAATCCGGCCCTCCGTCCAGGCATCGCCCCCGTGCTACTTGATGCCGTACTTCGCGCACGCGGCGGCGTAGGTGCTCGTGCAGATCTGGCTCACCGAGTTGGAGCCGTAGAAGTTGTCCTTCACGACTGTCGATTCGATGTTCTGGGCCGTCACAGCGACCGGAGTGAGCAGGAACGACTGGATCGCGCTGCCGCCGGTGGTGTTCACCGTCGTATCGCCGTTCGGCTTCTTGCCGTTGGCCAAGTCGATCGCGAGCTGGGCCGCGCGCTCTGCTTCCGGCTTGATCGCCTTGTAGACGGTCATGTACTGATCGCCCGAAAGGATCCGCTGGATGCCGGCGAGCTCAGCGTCCTGACCGGTCACAGGCGGGATGGGGCTCACGTTCGCCGCCTTGAGGGCAGCGATTGCTCCGCCCCCGGTGCCGTCGTTCGCCGCGTAGACGCCCTTGACCTTGCTGCCGAACTGGGTGATCTGGCCAGCCACCCAGTTCTGGGCCTGTGCGGGGTCCCATCCGGGCGTGTCGTACTCCGCGAGCACCTTGTAGCCGCTCGAGTCGATGGCGGCGTGAGCGCCCTTCTTGAACATCGCCGCGTTCGGATCCGTCGGCGAGCCGTTGACCATGAGGATTCCGCTGCCAGCCGGGACGTTGTCCTGCTTGAGCTTGTCGACGAGTGCCTGGCCCTGGAGCTCGCCGACCTTCTCGTTGTCGAACGAGACGTAGTAGTTCACGTCGGGGCTGTTGGTCAGGCGGTCGTACGAAACCACCGGAACGTTCTTTGCCTTCGCCTCGTTCACGATCGATGCCGCTGCCTGACCGTCGAACGGATCGAGCACGAGCACCTTGGCGCCCTGTGTCAGGAGTGACTCGGCCTGCTGCTGCTGAGTGCTCGCGCTGCCGTTCGCGTTCGCGTAGAGGACCTGGCAGCCCGCGCACAGGGACTTGATCTCGGCCTCGAAGAACGGCTTGTCGGCCGCCTCGTACCGAGCCGTCACCGAATCCGGCAGGAGCAGGCCGATCTTCGCGGTGCTGGCATCCGCGCTCGAGGAGCCGGTGCTGGCTCCGTTCGCACATCCAGTCATGGAAACGGCCGTGAGCAGGATCGCGGCCGAGGCGACGACCGCTCGCATGGTGGCGATCTTCATTGACAAAACCTCCCATTCGCAACCGCCTTCCTTGGCGGCTCCGTTGAGTTTGGCAGGCCACCACCTTGGCGTCAAGACTTGAACTCAATGAGGCGAGGACGAGTCGCGTTCACCCTGGGGATCAATCAGGGAGTATCGAGATCGGTGTCGATGGAGACGCAGTCGATGGCGTACGCGACGGCGCCCAGCGTCGCGGCCCGAACGCCCAGCTGGGCCTGCACGATGTCCGGCATGAGCTCTTCGCCGACGATGACGGAGCGCTCGACGGCGTGGCGCATCGGCCCGAGGAGAAGCTCGCCTGCGCGCGCGAGCTCGCCACCGACGACAATCCGCTCCGGATCGAGGAGATTGCAGAGATTCGCGGTGGCGAGCCCAATGTGCTTGCCTGCTTCGGCGATGGCGCGGATGCACCGCGCGTCGCCCGTCATCGCCTGGACGACCACGTCTCCGAGATTCAGGCTTCCCAGATGGTCTCGGAGCCCGTCGACGATCGCCGGACCGGCCGCGACCGTTTCGAGGCACCCTCGGTTCCCACAGCGGCAGAGAGCGCCGTTTTCGCGCACCGTGAAGTGGCCGAACTCACCGGCGACTCCGTGATTCCCCCGGAAGACCTGTCCGTTCAGCAGGAGCCCCGCGCCGATCCCGTCGCCGATGTCCAGCGTGACGGCGTTGCGCTTTCCGCGCGCCGCCCCCAGGCGCGCCTCGGCAAGGGCCGCCAGATTGGCCGCGTTGTCGACATAGACAGGCCGTCCGAGGCGCCGCGCGAGCGAGTCGGCGATCTCCACACCGTCCCAGCCGCGCATGATCCCGCGGCGCGCAATGGTTCCGCTCCCGCGATCGTAGGGCGCGGGGATGGCAAGCCCCACGGCCAGCACCTCGTCGCGGGAGGCCTCGACCGACTCGAGCATGTCGGCGAGGAGCAGGGAGACCCGGTCGAGCTCGTTGTCGGCACGGTGATCCCGCGCGAGCGGCATGTGGTTCTCGGTCACGACCGTGTGCGCGACGTCCGCGAGAGCGATCCGCATGTGACGGGCCGAGAAATGCACCCCGACGACGAGGCCGAGGGTGTGCGCGAGCGTCACCCGCTGAGCCCGCCGGCCGCTCCGGATGCTCTGGGCAGTGTGGAGCACCCCGGATGACGAGAGTTCCTTGACGATGTTGGAGACCGTCGCCGGAGAGAGCCCCGTCGCGCCGGCCAACTCGACCTGGGTCAGGCCCCCATACTTCTTGATGACGTCGATGATTCGCGCTCGGTTGGCTTCACGAAGTGAAGTCTGAGAGCCCGGGGTCCGGCGCTGGATTGCCACGATGAGCAGAATACATGGCGGAGCAAGGGCGCGGCCTCAGCGGCTTCGCCCTCGGGCCTCAGCGGAGCCGAGCCATCCAGGCCTCGACCTCGTCCGCTTCGCGGGGGAGAGCCGACGTCAGGCTCACTGGTCCGTCGGCCGTCATGAGGATGTCGTCCTCGATCCGCACCCCGATCCCGCGGTACTCCGCGGGCACGGCCAGATCCTCTTCCTTGAAGTACAGGCCCGGTTCAATGGTGAAGACCATCCCCGGCTGCAGTTCCCCGTCGAGATACAGCTCGGCGCGGGCCTGTGCGCAGTCGTGGACATCGAGGCCGAGGTGGTGGCTCGTACCGTGCGGCATCCAGCGTCGGTGCTGCTGCCCCTCCGGAGAGACAGCCTCAGCCGCGCTCACAGGCAGAAGGCCCCACTCTTCCAGGCGGTCCGCGAGGACTTCCATTGCGGCCGCGTGGATCTCACGGAAGCGCACGCCGGGGCGGGCGGCGGCGAACGCGGCGTCGGCCGCATCCAGCACGGCCTGGTAGACGCGCCGCTGGACTTCGCTGAACGTGCCGCTGACGGGGACCGTGCGTGTGACATCGGCCGTGTAGAGCGACTCCGCCTCGACGCCCGCATCCACGAGCAGCAGGTCGCCTTCCCGGACGGGGCCGTTGTTGGTGATCCAGTGGAGGATCGTCGCATGGTTCCCGGCTGCGGCGATCGTGTCGTAGCCCAGGTCGTTGCCCTCCTCGCGGGCCTTGGCGAAGAAGGTCGTCTCGATGATGCGCTCACCCCGGCGGTGCGCAACGGCCCGCGGAAGCGCACGGATGATCTCCTCGAATCCGGCGGCCGTCGCCGCAACAGCTTCCTTGAGCTGTTCGACCTCCCAGTCGTCCTTCGTGAGGCGCAGCTCCGAAAGGGCCTCCTTGAGCTGATCGTCGAGCTCGTCGAACTCGCTCAGGTCGAGGGCTTCGGGGTCCTGTGCCGTGTTGTAGCGCGCCGTGTCGATGAGCGCGTCGAGGTTCTCGTCGACCTTGCGAACCAGGCGGACGGAGAGGCCGCCGATCTCCCGGGCGCCGACGCCCTTCGTGAGCGCGACTTCGAGCTCGTCGAGATGTGCGGTCGCGAGGCCGAGGCGCGCCCTGAGCTCGGCGAGCGTGGGCCTCGGACCCACCCAGAACTCGCCCGTGTGCGCGTTGGCGTAGAACTGTTCGGTGTCGCGGCCGGCAAGCGGGCGGAAGTAGAGCGTCGCAACGTGGTGGCCGCCGTCGTCGCCGGCCCCATCCTCGACGGGCTCGAGGACGAGCACGGCGTCAGGCTCGTGGTCGGTGCCCAGACCTGTGAGATGGGCGAACGCCGAATGGGGTCGGAACCTGTAGTCGGTGTCGTTCGAGCGCACCTTCGGCGGACCCGCGGGGATCACGAGGCGCTCGCCGGGGAAGCGGTCGGAGATCGCACGGCGCCGCCGGGCCGCGAACGTCGCGACCTCGGCGAGCGGCGGGAGCTCTTGGCCGGCGGGAGCCCACTGGGAGGCCATGAAGCTCTTGAAGGCCTCCGAGGAGGGCCTCTGCGATCGGTTGTTCACGCGGTCCTCGAGGGGTTGGGCGGACTGCTGCTCGGGCTGGGCGGCGGGCTCAGGGCTGTAGCCGTGGCCGGCCGCGGTGTCTGAAGCATTCACCAGGCCATTCTTCCACCGGCACCGGGCAAGTCCACCCCGCGGATCTCCCGCGGTGCCAACAGCGGCGAGGCGGGTGGGGAAGGCTATCGTGGTCGCGTGAGGATCGATTTGCACGCTCATTCGAGCGTCTCCGACGGGACGGACACTCCCGCAGGACTCATCGCGGCCGCTCGGGCGGCAGGACTGGACGCCGTCGCGATCACGGACCACGATTCGACGGGCGGTTGGGCCGAGGCCACGGAGGCCGCGCTGGCTCTCGGAGTCACGCTCGTGCCCGGCATGGAGGTCTCGTGCCGGACGCCCGAGGGGATCAGCGTCCACGTCCTCTGCTACCTCCATGACCCCCTCCACGAGGGACTTCTCGAGGAGATCACGAAGGCCAAGGATGCCCGGCTCAGTCGAGCTGAGCACATGGTCTCGCTGCTCGCCGAGGACTATCCACTCTCATGGGACGACGTCACGCACCACGTCGCGCCGGGCGCCACGGTAGGCCGTCCCCACATCGCGGACGCCCTCGTCGCGGCCGGGATCGTTGAAGACCGCAGCGAGGCTTTCGCGACCATCCTCTCGTCGCGATCACGGTATTTCGTCCAGCACTACGCGCCCGAGCCCGCGCTCGCCGTCGAACTGGTCCGCGCGGCCGGCGGCGTCCCCGTCTTCGCGCACCCCGTCGCCGAGGCGCGAGGACGGACGGTCGGCGAGGCGACCTACCACGCCATGATCGACGCCGGTCTAGCCGGCCTCGAGGTATACCACCGGGACAATCCGGAGGCCCGGCGGCCGTTCCTCCTCGAGCTCGCCGAGCGCCATGGGCTGTTCGTGACGGGGTCCTCGGACTACCACGGGCTGGGCAAGGTCAATCGGCTCGGCGAGAACACGACGTCGGAGGAGGTGCTCGGCGAGATCGAGCGCCAGGCGCGGGGCGCCGTCGTCGTCCGCGCGTGAGCGTACCGCGCCCCGCACCACTCAGGCTGGGCGCGCCTTAGGCCGCACAATGTCAGCTGACGAGAGCCTCGCAGCCATGATGTCGATGGCCTGGGGGTTGGAGTCCACGCAGACGAAGCGCCGGCCTAGCTCGCGCGCGGCGGCCCCGAGTGTGCCCGAGCCCGCGAAGAAGTCGAGGACCCAGTCGCCCGGGCGCGAGCTCGCCGCGACCATCCGGCGAACGAGGCCCAGCGGCTTCTGCGTCGGATAACCCGTCTTCTCGCGCCCGGTGGGGGACACTATCGTGTGCCACCAGACGTCCGTGGGGAGCTTGCCGAGCTCTCGCTTCTCGGGGGTCACGAGCCCTGGCGCCATGTACGGCTCCCGGTCCACTTCGGCGCTGTCGAAGTGGTAGCGCGCGGGATCCTTGACGTACACGAGGATCGTGTCGTGCTTGGTGGGCCAACGCCGCCGGGCGCGCGCGCCGAAGTCGTAGGCCCACACGATCTCGTTGAGGAAGCACTCGCGCCCGAAGACGGCGTCGAGCATCACCTTCGCGTAGTGCACCTCGCGGTAGTCGAGGTGCAGGTACAGCGTGCCTTCGGGCGAGAGGACGCGCCAGGCCTCGAGGAGCCGAGGTTCGAGGAATGTCCAGTAGTCGCCGAACGCGTCGTCGTAGCGGTGGAGGGCGCCCTTGATCGTCTCGTAGCGCTGGCCGCCGAAGCCGACTCGGTCTCCCTCAGCGCTGCGGACAGTCGTGAGCGACTGGCGGCGCTGGGCCCGGCCGGTGTTGAACGGCGGGTCGATGTAGACCATCGTGAACGCGCCGTCGGGCAGGAACGGGAGATACTCCGCGTTGTCTGCCTCGACGACGAGGTCCGGCCCGTCCGGGCGCCAGCCGCCGCCCGGACGCAAGGGGCTCTCCGACACCGCGTCCCGCGCCCTACTCGGCCTGGGAGCGGCTGACGACCTCGCCTTCGACGCGGCGGGTACGCGAACGACGACGTCGCGCCGCGCGCATGCCGCGGTCGACGCCTTCCTCGGTGTCTCCCTGCAGGAAGACGGCAGCGGCGGCCGCCGCCGGGCTCTGCTCGGACTCGCCGGCCTTCGTGCCCCGGCCTCGGGCCTTGGCTGCGGGGACGCCGTCCGCGGAGGCAGTCTCCTCGGCATTCACCGTGCGACGGCGGCGAGGACGGCCCTCGCTGCGGGACTGGCGGTCGGAGCGGCCGCGGCCGTGACCGTGCTTGCCTTCCCCATCGCTGCGTTCGGCCTTCGCCTCGCCGTCGGTCTCGTCGAGGGAAGCCGGCTGGCGCCGCTCGCGCTTGGCGCCGTGGTCGCGTTCGCCGCCCTTCCCGCCGCGGCGGCGCGACTTCGTCGCAGGGCCCCCGAGGTCCTCGAGCTCCTCCGCCTCGACGCCCTCGAGCACGCGCTTGTGCCGGGGCAGGCGGCCCTTCGTGCCCTCCGGGATGTCGAGGTCCGCGAAGAGGTGCGGGGACGACGAATACGTCTCAACCGGCTCTGGGACGTCGAGGCCAAGAGCCTTGTTGATGAGTGACCAGCGCGGGACGTCCTCCCAATCGACGAACGTCACCGCGGTGCCCTTGTGCCCGGCGCGGCCGGTGCGGCCAACTCGGTGGAGATAGGTCTTCTCATCCTCGGGGCATTGGAAGTTGATGACGTGCGTGACGTCCTCGACATCGATACCGCGCGCGGCGACATCAGTTGCGACGAGGACGTCGACCTTGTTGTTCCGGAACGCGCGCAGGGCCTGCTCGCGCGCACCCTGCCCGAGGTCGCCGTGCAGGGCGGCCGCGGCGAATCCGCGGTCGACGAGCTCTTCGGCGAGTTTTGCGGCGGTGCGCTTGGTCTTCGTGAAGATGATGGTCCGGCCGCGGCCCTCGGCCTGGAGGATGCGGGCCACCACCTCGTCCTTGTCGAGTTGGTGTGCGCGGTAGATGACCTGCCGGATGTCCTTCTTCGTGATCGAATCGTCGTCCGGATCGGAAGCACGGATGTGCGTGGGCCGGCTCATGTAGCGGCGGGCCATCGCGACCACGGGACCCGGCATGGTTGCCGAGAAGAGGAGCGTCTGGCGGATCGCGGGCACAGCGCCGAGCAGCGTCTCGACGTCGGGCAGGAAGCCGAGGTCGAGCATCTCGTCGGCCTCGTCGAGCACGACGACGCGCACGTTCTTGAGGTTGAGGTGGCGCTGGCGGTGCAGATCGATCAGACGGCCGGGGGTGCCCACCACGACGTCGACGCCGCGCTGCAGCGACTCAATCTGCGGCTCGTAGGCGCGGCCGCCGTAGATGACCTCAATCCGCAGGTTCGTGCGCTTCGCGGCGGTCCGCAGATCCTGCGACACCTGGACGGCGAGCTCACGGGTCGGGACGACGATGAGTGCCTGAGGCGCGCCCGGAGCCGGCAGCTTCGCGTAGTCCGGGCTGTCTACGGGGACAGTGCGCTGAAGGGCCGGGATGCCGAACCCGAGCGTCTTGCCGGTACCGGTCTTCGCCTGGCCGATGATGTCGTGTCCACCGAGGGCAACGCCGAGCGTCATCGACTGAATCGGGAACGGGTGGAGGATGCCGGCATCGGCGAGCGACTGGGCGATTTCGGGAATGACGCCGTAGTCGCTGAAGGTCTTCTGAGCCTCCTGCCGGACGGGGGCATCGTTGGTGATGGTCTCTTCGGTCTCGAGCGCCTCGGCGCCTGAATCGTCCAAGAGGACTTCGTGGGTGTGGACTTCGTTCAAGGGGTGGTGTCCCTCTCCATCTGGGCCAGGTCACGCCGCTCGACGGACGACCGGGGACGAGGGGCAGTGAGCCTCGCCTCGCCCGGGGGCGTTCGGAGCAGCCGCGCAGCAGCCATCCAGTGGAAGCCGATCGCGGGCTATCAGGGCGCCGGCGTCTGTGGCCGGCAGAATAAAAAGCAGATCGCGGATGTACGACCGGGCATCCAATAACATTCCAAGGATAGCGTGGAGGCTTGCAATTCCGAGAATCGTGGCCTACGACACGCCTCGGCGGCCTCTTGAGTGTTTCTGGGCTACCCCCGTACTCGGTCGATTTCCGCCGGTTCCCCGCAGTTCCGCCGAGGCCCACCCCCTGCGTTCTGGGCTACCCCCGTACTCGGTCGATTTCCGCCGGTCGACCTCTCAATTCCTTGGCGCGCTTCATGCGGCCCGATAGCGGCGTGCGCGCTCGAAAGCCCTCTCCAGCATGGCCTGAATTCGGCGCGGGTGGGAAAGATCGGCCCAGGTGATTCGGACAATCACCCACCCATCGTCCACGAGGGCGTTCTCCCGCTCACGCTCCCGGCGCAGAACCGCGGAGGTGGGCGTGTCGCCGATGTATTTCACGAGTCCGTCGAATTCGAGAGCCACCCGTAGGTCCGGCCACGCGAAGTCGAGGCGGTAGAGGTGCCCGTCCACCACGACCTCGAATTGCTGGGTCGGAGCAGGAAGCGGGAGAGATCTGAGAACGAGGAGCGTTCTCGTTTCCCCGGGTGATTCCGAGAGCCGGCTCGCCAAGGCGGTGACCGCTCGGGCGGCCGCGACACCGCGTCGATACCGGGCCCTGTGGACGGCCTCCAAGAGGGAACTCTGGTCGACCAAGCCCTGAGCGAGGGCAGATTCGCACACGATCATTGCCGGTTCTCGTGGCAAGATCCGCAGGCAGTCGATCACTGTCTCCGACGGCGACGTGCAGGGGAGCCCTTGAGCAGGCTCCGTCGGAGCTTCAGGCCGAAAGGCCTTGACCACGTCCGAGGCGTGATCCTTGGGGGAGGACTTGAAGGGCTGCACAACGTGGATCCGCCGCTCGGGTGTCCACAAGCTCATTCCCCAGAGGGCCGCTGCGCTTACGCCCGAATAGCTGAAGTTCAGGCCTGCCCCGGACGAAACGCGCAGCCACGCATGCGCTCGGATGCGCAGGAGCCGTTCAGAGCGCTCGCGCTCGGCAACGCTGCCGTCGTCATGCGCCGGGGCGAGGCTGTAACAGCCGCGTCGGAGCCTGACGATGATCCCGTCCGCGACGAGGTCTGGCACCGATCGGTCATCGAATCCGAGGAGGGCGAGCTCGCGAGAGGTGCACAGACCCTCGGCAAAGTGAGGTCGAGGGCCGAGATGGGAGAGGTCGAGAGGCTTCATGAGGGCCACTCTCGTCTCTAGGGACCCGACGAATCCTCCCGCCGGGGGCCTATGTGGAGAATCTCGGCGGAAACTTCGCGGTTGTGCATGCGCGGTTAACCGGCGTGGATGTGGGGGACCGGCGGAGCTGGGTTGGGGAAGGGGGTGGGCCGGAGGGGCGCGGGCGCCGGTCGGCGGGGGTGCGGGGGGCCGGCGGGGCTGGCGGG
>NZ_DAIUJO010000034.1:0-3190 GCF_036848755.1 Sinomonas sp.
TCAGATCGTCAATGTAGGTGTCCTCCATCTGCTGGTAGTGCTCGGCACCGTTCATGACGCTCGTCACGGAGGACGCCACGGTGTTCACCTGCGAACTGGAGTACATCGAGGCGCCGTCGAACCACACCTGGACGGTGGTGGTGCTCCCCTTCGGGATGACATGCACGACGACGTGGTGCCAGCTGTTCAACGGAATGGTGGAGGACGTCAGCCGGGTGTAGGTGAACGATCCCGTGGGCGACAGGACCCGCAGCCACAGCTGGCCGTTGTCGTCGTACCGGTAGACGTCGACGAACCGGGTGCCGCCTGAGAAGAAGCGGAAGTACGGGACGTCCCAGCCCGAGACGCCTGCCTGGGCGATGTCGAACCAGCCGTCGGCGTAGACCTCCTGGGTGCCGGAAGGCAGCGGGGTCGAGAAATTCGCCAGCGAAGTCGAATCCGTGGTCGCGTGGATGTAGGCCGAACAGGCGCCGTCGTGGGCCTGGGCCGAGGAGACCGTTACCGTCCCGGTTCCCTGAGTTTGGACAACGTATCCCGACAGCGTGCCTGACTCGAAGTTGTCGGCCTTCACCACAGTGCCGGGATAGCTGTCGCTCGGCGCGCTCGTACCCGGCTGGCACGTGACGGCGTACGCCGGCACGGCCAGCAATGATGGACTCACGATCAGAGGCAGGACAAGTGCAGCCACGGCCCCCAGCGTGCGTATTGTTCGATTCACCACGTGCCTCCGATTCATGGCCATTTCCCCGCGGTCAGGTGGGGTCCGGGACGTGCGAGGGTGTGCGTCACAGTGAGACGGCCCGGACCCTGATGGGTTGTGCTAGTCAGCCTTGGCGAAGGTGGCAGCACTCAGGAATTCGAGCCCGACGAATTTCTCGTCGCCGACAACCCAGGCGTCATGGCCCGGAGGAATGGTGTAGGAGTCCCCTGCCTTGACGCTGGCGGTCTCTCCGTTGTCCAGACGGACCTCCAACGATCCCGAAATGCAGTACCCCACGTGGTTGTTCTGGCAACTGTCGGTGTGGACTACGGGCTTGATGCAGTCAGACCACTTCCAGCCCACGTCGAAGCTGAAACGGCCTATGGTGTAGTCGCCGAGGTTGACAATGTCGATTTCGGACTTGTCTGGACGTCGCCTCTCGTCTGGAGCGTCGAGAGACTTTGCTGCGAGGGCTGTGACGATGTTGGTCGGCATGGTGCGCTTCTAACGGGAGGTGCGGGCCAGATTAGGGCGACGCCGCGTGGACAGGCCCCTCCCACAGCCGGCGCGATAGCCGCCCGTCGGCCTCCAGCATCCGGCCGGGTAGCGCTGCACAGCAGACCGGTTCAGCTTAGACGGGGCCTACGTGGTGTCAAGGGCCCTACGTCCCCGCAGCAGCTCTCAGCGCTCGAACAAGCCCTTCCCCACATAGGGCGCGAGGCGACCGCGCTGCTCCTCGCTCAGACGCAGAAGCCGCCCGGAACCTTCGTCGACGAAGGCGACGGCCGTCGTCGCCCGCACGCATTCGTGGCCGTCGACGGGATCGTGGATGACGTAGTCGAGGGTGAGGGCTGCGGCCTTGAGGCCGCTCACCCAGACATCCACCTCGGCGGCGACGTTCCGGTAGTCGAGCGGTTTGAGGTAGCGCACGCGGTGTTCGACGACGAGGGCCAGCGTCCCCTCGGGGACGTCCGAGAACAGGGGGACGATGGGGTCGACGCCGGATGCGCCGGTGCCGCCGGGAGGGCCGAAGGCCGCAATGCGGGCTTCCTCGAGCATGCGCACGATCTGCACGTTGTTGATGTGGCCGTAGGCGTCCATGTCGCCCCAGCGCATGGGGACGCGGACTCGGAGCCGAGTCCCGGCGTCGCCCGTTACTGGTTCGCCCGAGGGCGAGCCACCGATGTGTTCGGCTGTCGTCATGCCGTCCGGTCTATCACAGGCCCGGTCCCGCTCCGCTCCGGACGTCGGGGCCGCGCCCGGAGCGCTCAATGCTCCGCGGGCACGGCCCCTCCGGGGCCTCGAAGGGATCTGGCGCCGGGACCCGAGCTTGCTGCTCGACGGCTCCGGCCGGTTCGTTGCTTCCAGAGTACGGAGACGAGCTTGCCGAGGAATGACGTGGGTGTTTAATGCTGGTTACGTGGCATTCGGACGACGACGGGCGTCACAGCTTCCGCAGGTTCAGTGGAGCTTGCCCGTGCCACGCCGCGCGCATCCAGTCGAGCACGGTGTGGATCACGGTCTCCGCCGACCGAGTCGAGCCGGTGAGGGCACGAATAGCGAACCCCGGCACCGCGAGGCGCGTGACGCCGACGAGGGGGGCGTCGACAAGCGGGGCGCCCGTTGGGGGCCCAGACGTAGGGAAGCGTTCGGCGAGCAACCCGCGGACCGCGGCGACAGCGCCGTCGTCGGCCCTCGGATCGACGACGAGCAGGGACGCGACATGCGAGCGGCCGGCAAGCATGAGATGCCCCGCTCCGCCCTCCGCGGGCCGGATGAGGAGGTTGTCTGCCACGGCGAGGCGCCCCCCGACCCGTACGCGCGTCAGGAGGGAGACCTCCTCGAAGCGAAACGGCGTGCCGTCTGGCGACCAGCCCTGCGTGACGATCTCCCCGAGCGCGAGCGAGGCATCCGGGGCCATCTCGACGAAGGTGTCCTGCTGGTACCGGGCCTCGCGGTAGGCGATGAGCGCGTCGGGAACCGACTCGAGGCGCGCGCCGGGCGCGAGCTCGAAGTGCTGGATGGCCCGGGCGGGGCCCTGCGGCGTCCGGTAGACCTTCGTCGCGGACTGCGTCGTGAGCAGCACGGACGCCGCGGGGAGGACGTCGACGCGCGTCGCGTAGGCATCCCCGCCGAGGTAGCCGCCGCCCGGGTTGACGATCGTGAAGGAGGGCTGCCCCGACGCGTCCGGGTAGTGGGCCCGCAGGACCCGGAGGGAGCCTGACGTGAACTGGCCGACGGCGGTGCTGCGGCTCCCGCGCACCCCAACGCGGAGGCGCAGCTCGCCCGTGAGCCGGGGCGGCGGCGTCGCCCCCTCTCCCCGTTGCGCCGGCACCCCCCCAGGGGGGGGCCCAGCCGGGGGGGGGGCTCGCCCAGAAACAGCGGGGGGGGGGGAGCCACGAGGGCGGCCGCGAGGTCGAGGCTGGTCTTGCCCTCCAGGTCGGGGCGGGCGTCACCGGTGACGGTGTAGACCTCCCACGGCTCGCTGCC
>NZ_DAIUJO010000034.1:3200-23569 GCF_036848755.1 Sinomonas sp.
GGGACCCTGCGGAGGTGACGGCGCAAGCGGGGGGTGTGGCGCCCAGGTCGGCGGTCACGCGAGGTCCGACATCAGCACGTCCCGGCGGATCCACGCGAGCACGTACTCGAGTCCTTCGTCGGTCTTGAGGTTCGTGAAGCAGAACGGCTTGTCGCCGCGGAACGACTTGGAATCGCGCTCCATGACTGCGAGGTCGGCTCCGACGAACGGTGCGAGGTCCGTCTTGTTGATCACCAGCAGGTCCGACTTGATCATGCCCTGCCCGGCCTTGCGCGGGATCTTCTCCCCCTGTGCCACGTCGATGACATAGACCGAGAAGTCCACGAGCTCGGGGCTGAACGTCGCCGAGAGGTTGTCGCCGCCGGATTCGACGAAGATGAGTTCGAGGTCGGGGTGCCGCTCCTTGAGCTCCTCGATCGCGGCCGTGTTCATCGAGGTGTCCTCGCGGATCGCGGTGTGCGGGCAGCCGCCCGTCTCGACGCCGAGGATCCGGTCCTCGGGCAGGACCCCATTGCGGGCGAGGATCTTGGCGTCCTCGATCGTGTAGATGTCATTCGTGATGGCGGCCATCGACAGCTCGTCGATGAGCGCGCGCGTCACGCGCTCCACGAGTTGGGTCTTGCCGGCGCCCACGGGGCCACCGATTCCGATGATGACGGGATCGCTCACAGTTGACCAACTCCTAGCTCATGAACATGCGCGCGTGCTGGTGCTCGTGGCGCATCTGGTGGATTTCGAGGGCGGGGGCCGCGGCGCCGAAGTGCCGAGGGTCTGCAGATTGGGAGCGGACGACGGCGGCGGGCACCTCGGTGCGGAGCGTCGCCAGAACCCGCTGGCCGGCCAGCTGACCGAGCGGGATGGCCCGGACCGCGTTGTAGGTGAGGGACGTCAGGGTCGAGTAGAGGTAGGCCTCGACGAGGGTCTCCGCCGCGAGTCCCTCGCCCCCGCCGGCGAGCGCGAACGCGATCGTGTAGTGACCCGCGCAGCGGCCTTCCGCGACGGCACCCGAATACTCCTCGACACCCGCCGATGGGAAGGCCTCCCGCGCGATCTCGAGCACCCGCCGCCCCATCTTGAGGCTCGCCGCGCGGATCTGGGCCGGGACGAGGAGGGCCGTGAGCTCGGCGTCGAGCGCCTCGACTCCCGGAAGGCCGTCGGCGCAACCCGGGGCGTGGACCGCAGCGTGTGCGCGGCGGACGGCCACGGCGTCGGTGTACGTGAGCTGTGTCGCGAGGAATCCCTCGAGCCACGCGAGGAGCGTCGCCTCGTCGCGCACCTCGCCGGACTCGAGGTAGGACTCGAGGCCGAACGAGTGGCTGAACGCTCCGGTGGGCAGGGCCGAATCGGTGAGCTGGAGAAGGGCAGCGAGCTGCGACATCTCAGTGCGTGTGCTCGGCGTGACGGAACGGCACGGCCATGACCCGGTCCTCGCGCGAGTACGGCACGCCGTGCCGGTCGAGGAAGTCCTGGACGGTGTGGTCGAACTGGCACACCATGACATCTCGGTCGGCACCCTCGGGCCCGCTGCCGGGCCCGAAGAACTGGGCCTGGAGGTGCCGATTCCCGAGCGAATGCGCGGTGAAGAGCGCCTCGCCGATCGTCCGGGGGGCGATGACGAGGACGTCGGTGGCTTCCACGGACACGACAACGATGTTCCCGCGGCCGCCGTGCACGCCCTCGCCGGTCTGGACGGCGAGGACATCGCCGTCCCTCAGGTCCGCAGAGCCGGACGGAAGCCGGATGCCGATCTCCGTGCCGTGGTCGGTGCGCACCCGCTGGATGCGCTTCGCGAGGTCCGCGCTCGGCAGGACGACCCGCTCGCGGTGGTGGCCTTCGTACGCCACGGCGGCGTCGGCGTCGTACACGTTGCCGAGGATCTCGGTGACGATCATCTGTGCCTCCCCTAGAAGAGAAAATAGCGCTGCGTGAGCGGCAGGGTCTCGACCGGGTCGCAGGTGGCGAGTTCGCCGTCCACCCTCACCTCGTACGTCTCCGGGTCGACCTCGAGGTTCGGCGTCTCGCCGTTGAACGGCAGGTCTGACTTCCGGAGCGAGCGGATGCCCCCGACGGCCCGGATGTTCTTCTTGAGCCCAAGCCGCTCGGGCACCCCGAGATCGATCGCGGCGCGCGAGAGGAAGGTGATCGAAGAGCTCTGGACGGTGCCTCCGTGTGCTGCCCACGCCATGCGGAGCGTCTGCGGCTGCGGAGTCGGGATCGACGCGTTGGGATCGCCCATCACCGAGTTGGCGATCGTGCCGCCCTTGATGACGAGGTCCGGCTTGACCCCGAAGAACGCCGGGTCCCACAGGACGAGGTCGGCGAACTTGCCGACCTCGACCGAGCCGACCGAGTCCGCGATGCCCTGCGCGATCGCAGGATTGATCGTGTACTTCGCGATGTACCGCTTGATGCGGAAGTTGTCGCCGGGGCTATCGTCCTCGGCCGGGGCGAGGGGCCCACGCTGGGCCTTCATCTTGTCCGCGAGCTGCCATGTGCGCGTGATGACCTCCCCGACGCGGCCCATGGCCTGCGAGTCGCTCGACATGATCGAGAAGACGCCCAGGTCGTGGAGCACGTCCTCGGCCGCGATGGTCTCGGGCCGGATCCGGGAATCGGCGAACGCGACGTCCTCGGGGATCTGCGGGCTCAGGTGGTGGCACACCATGAGCATGTCGAGGTGCTCTTCGGCGGTGTTCCGGGTGAACGGGATCGTGGGGTTCGTCGAGGCCGGCAGCACGTTCGGCTGGCCGGCGATTGCAATGATGTCCGGCGCGTGGCCGCCTCCCGCGCCCTCGGTGTGGAACGTGTGGATCACACGGTCCCCGATTGCCGCGATGGTGTCCTCGACGAAGCCGCACTCGTTGAGCGTGTCCGTGTGGATGGCGACCTGGACGTCGTACTCGTCCGCGACCCGCAGCGAGGTATCGATCGACGAGTGGGTCGCGCCCCAGTCCTCATGGATCTTGAGGCCGATCGCGCCCGCCTCGATCTGCTCCGCGAGCGGCTCGGTCCGGCTCGCGTGGCCCTTGCCGAGGAAGCCGAAGTTCATAGGCAGGTCCTCGACCGCCTCGAGCATCCGGGCGATGTGCCACGCGCCCGGAGTGACCGTCGTCGCCTTCGTGCCCTCCGCTGGGCCGGTGCCGCCGCCGATCATCGTCGTGATCCCGGACGCGAGGGCCGTGGGCACCTGATCGGGCGAGATGAAATGGATGTGCGTGTCGATCCCGCCTGCAGTGAGGATCTTCCGCTCCCCCGCAATGATCTCGGTCGACGCGCCGACGATGATGTCCACGCCGTCCTGCAGGAGCGGGTTGCCCGCCTTGCCGATGGCCTGGATGTGCCCGTCGCGCAGTGCGACGTCGGCCTTGTAGATGCCCGTGTAGTCGACGATCAAGGCGTTCGTGATGACCGTGTCCGGGACGTCCTGGGAGCGGGCGAGGCGCCCGTTCTGCCCCATTCCGTCGCGCAGGACCTTGCCCCCGCCGAACACGACCTCCTCCCCGTAGACCGTGCAGTCGCCCTCGACTTCGGCGAAGAGTCCCGTGTCGCCGAGCCGCACGCGGTCGCCCACGGTCGGTCCGTAGAGCTGGGCGTACTGCGAGCGCGGGATCGCGCGGTGCGGGATCCCGGGACCGGCCTCGGTGCTGGCCGCCGCGGGGGTCGCGTTGAGCGGGCCGTCCGTGAGGCCTCGCAGCCCGTAGACCTCGCGCGCGCCGCCGAACGGGACGAGGCGCACCGTCTTGCGGTCGCCCGGCTCGAAGCGCACTGCGGTCCCGGCGGGGATGTCGAGGCGAAGTCCGTGGGCGGCGTCGCGGTCGAAGTCGAGGGCACGGTTCGTCTCGGCGAAGTGATAGTGGGAACCGACCTGGACGGGGCGATCGCCGGTGTTCGTGACCTCGAGCTCGGTGACCGGCCGCCCCTCGTTGAGGACGATCTCCCCCTCTCCAGCGAGGGTCTGGCCGGGGACGAAGGGCTCAGGCGTGAAGTCCTGTTCGCTCATGGGGTCCTCCTAGCGGATCGGCTCGTGGACGGTGACGAGCTTCGTGCCGTCGGGGAAGGTCGCTTCGATCTGCACGTCGTGGATCATCTCGGGCACGCCCTCCATGACGTCTTCGCGCGTGAGGATCGTGGTGCCCCAGCTCATGAGCTCGGCCACGCTCCGGCCGTCACGGGCGCCCTCGATGAGCTCGTAGCTGATGATCGCGACGGCCTCCGGGTAGTTGAGCCGGAGGCCCCGCGACTGCCGCCTCCGCGCGAGATCGGCCGCGACGACGATCATGAGCTTCTCCTGTTCGCGCGGACTGAGCCTCATGCTGTCTCCTTCATGTTGCCGACCTGCAGCGCTGCCGCCCTGCTTCGATGGGCGCCCTGCTCAAAAACGCTGACGGCACCTAGTCTGGGATGCTAGGCGGCTCATGTTACCCGGCTGTTTCCGCCGGGATCAGCACGGCCGCCACCAGCAGAGAGGCACCGCCATGCTCTTCGAACACGACGACGACAACCCGGTTCGGATCCTCACCGAGGACGAGAGCTGGTTCCTGCTCGACGATACGCGCTACGGGCGCCTCGTCACCTATGCGGCGGGCGAGCTCGACGTCGTCCCCATCAACGTCAAGGCAGTCAAGCGACGCCTGCTCATCCGCACGACCCCGGGGACGAAGCTCATCGAGGTCGTGATCGGCGGCAAAGTCGCGTTCGAGGCCGACGCGATCCTCTCGGGCGAGGCGTGGAGCGTCGTCGTCAAGGGAAACGCGAGGGTGCTCGAACATGCCGGCGAGATCGAGGCGGCCGAGGCGGCCGGCATCGAGTCCTGGCTCCCGACACAGAAGAACTTCTATATCGAGATCACGCCCGAACACGTCGAGGGGCGGCACTTCGAGCTCGGGCCAGAGCCCGAGGATCTGTAGGGCGGCGGTGGCGAATTCCCCGTCGGGTGAATCGGTCGTCCATCGGTTCGTCCGGATCGTGGAGGCGTTCGACGGCGATCACCCCACCCTCAGCGCGGCCGAACTCGCGCGGCGTTCGGGCCTGCCGAGCAGCACGACGTACCGGCTCGTAGAGGAGCTTCTGACCGAGTCCCTCCTCGACAGGGAGGGCCAGCGGCTGCGTCTCGGAACGCGCCTGTGGGAGCTCGTCTCGCGCGGCTCGAAGGTCCTCGGCCTGCGGGAGGCAGCTCTGCCCTTCATGGAGGACGTGCAGTCCATCGTGGGGCACCACACTGCGCTCGGCATCCTGGACCAGAACGACGTGCTCTACATCGAGCGAATCGGGTCGAACACCTCGACCATCAACATCACGAGGGTGGCTGGCCGCCTCCCGATCCACGCGACGTCGTCCGGCTTGCTGCTCACCGCGTTCGGACCTTCCGAGCGGCAGAACATCTTCCTCGCGCGCCGCCACCCGCCGCTCACCGACATGACGGTGACCGACCCCGACGACCTGCGCCGCCTCCTCGCCGAGATCCGCCGCACTGGGTACTGCGTCCAGTCGGGGACCATCGTTCCCGAGTCCGCTGGCGTCGCGGTGCCCGTGTTCAACGCCGACGGCGCGGCGATCGCTGCGCTGAGCGTCGTCATCCCGCGCGAGGGCGCCCCCGTGCAGAAGTCGATCACCGCGCTCCAAACGGCCGCCCGGGGCATCTCGCGCGCCCTCGGCTGGGACGGGACCCTGCGGGACGCGATCCGGCGGAGTCTGTGAGTCCCGTCGAGCCCCGTGGCCGTCCCTACGCGGCATGGCCGTCCCTACGCGGCATGGCCGTCCCTACGCGGCATGGCCGTCGCGCATGCCGGACGGTTATGCCGCTGAGGGACGGCCGGGATGGCGCCCTCGTTCGCGGGGAGCGCCCTCGTTCCGCCCGGCGGGAGGACCGTCACAGGTTGGCGGGGAACAATGGGCTCGAATCGCCGGACAGCGAAGCGAACCACACCGAAACCTCGAGGAGAGCCATGACTACGCCAGCAACGCCTCAACCCCACAAGCTACTGCGCCGCTCACGGGAGGCGCTCGCAACGCTCGCCGTGCAGTTCCTCCTCGGAATGGGCGCGAACCTCGTCGGGACGCCGCAGGACAACACCGACGGCGGGCGCGTCGTGGCGGCATCCCTGCTCGGCCTCCACATTCTCATCGGCGTCGGGGTCGTCGTCGTCGCGATCCGCCTGTGGATGGTCGCTCGGGACGAAGGACTCGGCGAGCGCCTTGCCCTGTGGGCGCTCGTGGTCCTGGCCGTGACGTTCCTGATCGGCATTGGCACGATGCTCACGGACAGCGGGTGGCTCTCGTTCCTCATGGCGCTCGGGTGGCTGGTCGGGGTCGGCCTCTACATCCAGACCTTTGTGCTCGGGGCGCGGGCGACGGCGGGTTCTTCCCGATCAACGGGAATGGCGTGATCCGCACTACATAAGCGGTGGGACTCTCGGTGAGCCAGCTACTTCGGCGACGGGCCAGAGAACGGCTCGAAGGCCAAGAACGGCTCGAAGGCCAAGAACGGCTCGAAGGAGAGTCCCACCATGAAGTTCCTCACCGGCTCCCGGCAGAGCGCCTACGACGTCGTCGTCGTCGGCTCCGGCGCCGGAGCCCTCACCGCGGCGGCGACCGCCGCCCGCTCCGGCAAGTCCGTCGTCGTCCTCGAGAAGGCGGCCCTCCTCGGGGGGACCAGCGCCATCTCGGGCGGGATGCTCTGGATCCCGAACAACCACCACGCCCGCCAGCGCGGGCTCACCGACTCCGCGGAAGCGGCCGGCGCCTACGTGCGCGCCGTCTCCCGAGGCCGCGGCCGGGCCGAACTGCTCGACGCCGCCGTCCTGTACGGCGACTCGATGCTGCGGTTCGCGGAGGACGAGCTCGGCGTGCGGTTCATCTTCCTCGACAACTTCCCGGACTACCGCCAGGACCTTCCCGGCGCGGTCGACGGCGGCCGGACCATCGAGCCCGAGCTCGCCGACATCCGCGACCTCCTGGGCTCCCTCGCCGGGCACGTGCGCTCCGACGGACGCGCGCCCTTCACGATGCAGGAGTACGAGGACTGGGGCGCCTTCACGCGGTTCCCCTGGGACGAGCTCGACGCGCGGGCGGCCGGCGGCCTTGTCGCGAAGGGCCGCGCTCTCGTCGCGATGCTCCTCGCAAGCGCCGTGCGCGACGGCGTGCACCTCGCCGTCGGGGCGCGGGCCACCCGGCTCATCCAGTCGAACGCCCGCGTGACCGGCGTCGTCCTCGAATCCGGGGAGGCTTTCAGCGCGAACGACGCGGTCGTCATCGCCTCGGGCGGTTTCGAATGGGACACCGAGCTCGCTGATTCGATGCTCGCGAGCCGCCTCTACACAATGTGCTCCCCGCCTTCCAACGAGGGCGACGGACTCCGCATGGCCCAGCGCATCGGCGCCCAGACCCGCGGCACCCGCGAGGCCTGGTGGGCGCCGATGTCGATCACGGGCGATACGCGTGACGGCCGGCCCATCGGCACGCTCCTGCGCTTCGAGCGGCAGGGCCCCGGCTCGATCATGGTCAACCGGCACGGCAAGCGATTCGCGAACGAGTCGCAGAACTACAACGACCTGGCCCGATGCCTCCAGTCGTGGGACTCCCCCAACAACCAGACGCTCAACACGCCCGCCCACGTCATCTTCGACCAGGCCTACCTCGAGCGCTACGGCATCCTGGCCCACCGCACTGGCGAGCCCACGCCGTCGTACCTCGTTGAAGCGCCGACGCTCGGGGAGCTTGCCGCCAGGATCGGGGTGCCGGCCGAGAGCCTGACGGCAACCGTCGAGCGGTTCAACGAGTTTGCCGTCAAGGGCGAGGACCCGGACTTCCACCGCGGCGAGACCGCCTACGACCGCTATTGGGGCGACGGCCAGAATGAATGGCCGAACCCCTCTCTCGGCCCGATCGAACGCGGACCGTTCTATGCGCTCGAGGTGGTCAACGGCGCCTTCGGCACGAACGGGGGCATCGCAACCGACGGCATCGCCCGCGTGCTCGACGTCGACGGCGACCCGGTCCCGGGCCTGTTCGCCGTCGGGAACGCGACGGAGAGCGCCTACGCCGCGGGCTACCCCGGGGCTGGTGCGACGCTCGGCCCGCTCATGACCATGGGCTATCTGGCCGGGCGCACCATCGCCGGGCAGTCGGCGTCGTACGAGCCGGCGCTCGCGGAGGCCCAGCTCGCGGAGGCCCAGCTCGCGGAGGCGATCCGGTGATCCGGCACGCCGTCCTCTTCAAGTTCAAGCCCGGCTTCCCCCTGGCCGAGCGCGAGGCGTGGACCGCGGGGCTGGACCGCATGCGCGGAAACATCCCTGGACTGCTGGCCTTGAGCCACGGACCGGACGTCATCGGTTCCGCCCGTTCCTTCGATTACGCCATCGTCGCGGACTTTGACTCCGCCGCAGACATCGACGTCTACAACACCCACCCCCTGCACGAGCCGCTCAAGCTGTATTCCTTCCCGAACAGCGAGCAGATCGTGTCGGTCGACTTCGAGATCCCTTCTGGATCCACGACCTCAAAGGAATCAGCATGAGCACTTCACTTCGCCGCACCGCGGTCCCCGCCGATGCGGCCGAGAACCGCAAGACGCCGGGCAAGGCCGCCCTCGCGTCCTTCCTCGGCTCGACGCTCGAGTACTACGACTTCTTCATCTACGGCACGGCCGCGGCCCTCGTGTTCCCGGCCCTTTTCTTCCCCGAGAGCAACCCCTCGGTCGGAGTGGTCGCGGCCTTCGCCACGTTCGGCGTCGCGTACGTGGCCCGGCCCCTCGGGGGCATGGTGATGGGCCACTTCGGGGACCGGATCGGGCGCCGGAACGTCCTGCTCGTGACCCTGTGCCTCATGGGCCTTGCCTCGCTCGGCATCGGCTTCCTCCCGACGTTCCAGTCGGTGGGGATGCTCGCTCCCGTGCTGCTGACACTCGCCCGGCTGCTCCAGGGCTTCTCTGCAGGTGCGGAGTCGGCCGGCGCCTCGACGCTCACCCTCGAGCACTCGCCCGAGGGGCGGCGGGGCTTCTTCACGTCGTTCGTCATGACCGGCTACGCATCAGGGATGGTCCTCGCGACGCTCGTGTTCGTGCCGATCACGGCCCTGCCCAAGGACCAGCTCATGGCCTGGGGCTGGCGCGTGCCGTTCTGGTGCTCCGTCGTCGTGCTCGCGATCGCGTACTGGGTGAGGACTCGCCTCGACGAGACGCCGGTCTTCGAGGAGGTGCAGGAGGAGGGCGTCGTGCGGAAGCTCCCCCTCGGAGAAGCGGTGCGCCACCAGACGCCAGACATCCTCCGGGTCCTCTTCATGTCCGTCTTCTCCGTCATGCAGACGATCTTCACCGTCTTCGGGCTCTCCTACGCCACCACGCACAGCCACATCGACAAGGGCGCGATCCTCACGATCAACGCCGTCACGATCGGCCTCTCGATGATCGCGATGCCGGCCGTCGCTGCGCTCTCTGACCGGATCGGGCGCAGGCCGGTGCTTGTCGTCTCGATGGTGGGCTGCGCGATCGGCCTGTTCGGGTACTTCTGGGCCCTCGGGACGGGCAGTCTGCTGCTCGTGTTCGCGGCGAGCTTCCTGTTCATGACCGTCCTCTACTCGGGATTCAACGGCCTCTGGCCAGGCTATTTCGCGGAGCTCTTCGCCGCGCCCGTCCGCTACACGGGAATGGCCCTCGGCAACCAGCTCGGACTCGTCGTCGCCGGCTTCGGTCCCCTGATCGGCGGCCTGCTCATGACGGGCGGCCCAGCCGGGTGGGTCCCGGTTGCCGTCTTCGGGGCGGTGTGCGCGGCGCTCGCGGTGGTCGCCGTCGTCAGCGCCCGCGAGACGGCCCACACGCCCATCGACGAACTCGGCGTGCGCAAGCTCGCTGCCGATCCCCAGAAGTAAGGACTCATCCAGTGAATTCGAACCAGAAGGCCGTGGCCTGCGACGTCCTCGTCGTCGGCTCGGGCGCCGCCGGCATGGCCGCGGCCCTCAAGGCAGCGAGCCAAGGGCTCAGCGTCATCGTCGCCGAGAAGGAACAGTACTTCGGGGGCACGACGGCGATCTCCGCGGGCTGGGCGTGGGTACCCGGCAACCGAGCGGGCACCGCGGCGGGCGATACCCGCGAGGAGGTCGAGTCGTACCTCAGGCACCTCGCGCCCGACACCTACAACGCCGACGGCGTCGCGCAGTTCCTCGACGCCGTCCCCGAGGCGCTCGACTTCTTCGAGCGCGAGACGGACGTCCAGTTCGTGTACCCCGAGAAGGCGCCGGACTACCAGATGGACCTCCCCGGGGCCAGGCTCGGCGGGCGCGCGATCCTCCCCAAGGACACCGACGCCCGCATCCTCGGCGACAAGCGCCTCCTCATGCAGCCGTACATGTCCTCGTACACCGTGTTCGGCTACATGCCCCAGGTCGGCCCCGACATCAACGAGTTCTTCCACGTGAACCAGTCCGTGAAGTCGTTCGTGTACGTCGCGAAGAAGCTCCTCCGGACGTGGTTCGACGCGGCCCGCTACCGGCGCCCCGTGCTCCGCTCGAACGGCAATGCGCTCATGACCCTCATGGTCAAGAGCGCGCTCGACGCGGGCGTGCGGATGTGGAACAACGCCCCCGTGCTCTCCCTCACGAGGGGCGACGACGGCGCCGTCACCGGAGCGGTGCTCGGCGGCGACCACGCCGTGCGCGTCGAGGCAAGGCTCGGCGTCATCCTCGCCGCGGGCGGCTTCTCCGGCGACGCCGAGCTGCGCCGGCGCTACTTCCCGCACGACTGCGACGACCACTTCACTCCGACCGTGGGGCACGGCGGGGACGCCGCTCGTCTGGCCCTCTCCGCGGGCGGCGTGATCGACGACGGCGTCTCCTCCGTGGGCTCGTGGGCTCCCGTCACCGTCTTCCGCTATCGCGACGGGCGGCAGCGGCTCTTCCCCCATCTGCGAGCCATCGGGCTGCCGGGACTCATCGCCGTCGACCGCCATGGGCGCCGTTTCGGCAATGAAGCGCTCAGCTATCACGACTTCGGCGGCGCGATGATCCGGCACAGCGCCGGGGAGGAGAAGACGTTCGGGTACGTGATCGGCGACGCGAAGGCCATGCACAAGTACGGCATCGGCTACGCCAAGCCCTGGCCCATGCCGCGAGGGTACTTCTACAAGATGGGCTACCTGGTGCGCGGCGAGACGCTCGAGGAGCTCGCGGGGAAGCTCGGCATCGATGCTGACGGGCTCCGCGACACCGTGGCCCGGTTCAACGCCGACGCCGCCGCGGGCGTGGACACCGAGTTCGGGCGCGGCTCGACCGAGTACAACCACTTCCGGGGCGACCTGGAGCACCGGCCCAACCCGAACCTCGCGCCCCTGGACAAGGGCCCGTTCTACGCGGCCAAGATCCAGATGGGCGACCTCGGCACGTTCGCGGGCATCGCCGTCGACAGGGACAACGTGGTAGTGACCGAGGAAGGCACCCCGATCCCGGGCCTCTTCGCGGTGGGCGCCGCGGCCCGCAGCGTCTTCGGCGGCGGCTACCCCGGCTACGGCTCGCACATCGGCGCCGCCCTCGTCTTCGGGTACCGGGCGGGCCGCGACGTCGCGCGGCTCGCGGCGGAGCGCGGCGTCGTGCGAGAGGACGCGGACCGAGCCGGGGCAGCCGAGGAGGCGGCCCGATGAGCGCGAGGACAGACTCGGGTACAGGTATCGGACGCACCGACGCCGGGCGCGTCGTCGGCAAGGTAGCGCTCATTTCCGGCGCGGCCAGGGGCATGGGGGCCTCGCACGCGGTGACTCTCGCGGAGCACGGCGCGAACGTCGTCATCGGCGACCTGCTCGACGACGAGGGGCGCACGCTCGCCGGGAAGATCAATGCGGAAACAGGCCGAGACGTCGCCCTCTTCGTCCATCTCGACGTCACGGATCCCGAGAGCTGGCAGCGCGCGGTGAGCGCCGCCGTCGGCCGCTTCGGCGGGCTCGATGTGCTCGTGAACAATGCCGGCATCTTCACCCGCGGGAGCGTCCAGGACGCCGAGGTCGACGAGTGGCGGAGGACGATCGACATCGACCTCACCGGCAACTTCCTCGGCATGAAGGCCGCCGTCCCGGTCATGAAGTCCGCCGGAGGGTCCATCATCAACATCTCCTCGATCGCCGGGCTCGTCGGCTTCAAGAACCGCGCCGCGTATGCCGCCGCCAAATGGGGGGTGCAGGGGCTCACGAAGACGAGCGCCCTCGACCTCGGGCCGTACGGCATCCGGGTCAATTCGGTGCACCCTGGCTCCGTCGACACCCCCATGACGGCTGGGCTGAAGCGCGGCTTCGGCCAGATCCCGCTCGGGCGCGCCGCCGAGGTCTCGGAGATCTCGGACCTCGTCCTGTTCCTGGCCTCCGACGAATCCCGCTTCATGACTGGCGCGAATATCGCGATCGACGGCGGCGAGACCGCCGGCAACAACCTCCGAGAGGACGCCTAGCGTGCAGCCGTTCGAGGGGAGGACAGCGGTCGTCACCGGCGCGGCGTCCGGCATCGGGAGGGCGACGGCGCGCCTCCTCGCGGAGCGCGGCGCCGCCGTCGTCATCGGGGACGTGGCCGAGGCCGCTGGCGACGTGGCCCACGAGCTCACGGCCGGGGGCCTCCGGGCGCTCTTCGTGTCGACGGACGTGACCGATGAGGACTCGGTGGCCGCGCTCATGGACCGCGCCGCCACCGAGTTCGGCTCGCTCGACGTGCTCGTGGCCAACGCCGGCATCGCCGAGCCCAAAGCTCCGCTCCACGAGATGGACGTGGGCGCCTGGCGAAGGGTCCTCGAGATCGACCTGACCGGCGTCGCCCTGTGCGGCAAGCACGCTCTCCGCCACATGGTCGCCGCCGGGCGGGGGGCGATCGTCAACGTCTCCTCGATTCTGGGCAGCGTGGGGCAGGTGAACAGCACCTCGTACTCGGCCGCGAAGGCCGCAGTCGCGAACCTGACCCGTTCCACTGCCGTGACTTACGCGGCCCGGGGAATCCGGGTCAACGCGGTCGCTCCGGGCTACGCGGACACTCCGCTTGTGGCGGGGCTGCCCGAGGAGGTCCGCTCCGCGATGGCAGCCCGGCAGCCGATCGGGAGGCTCGCCAGGCCCGAGGAGATCGCCGAGGCAATCGCCTTCCTTGCGTCGGATGCCGCCTCGTTCGTTCTCGGGGCGGTCCTCGCTGTGGACGGCGGCTACACCGCGGTGTAGCCGCCGAAAGAAGGGGGCCCAACGACGACGCCGACGCGAGACTCCATCAGCCGGGTCGTGTCGTGCGCTTCCTGAGCCGGCTTCCCCAAGATCTGCTCCGGCCTCCCCAATAACTGAGCCGGCTTCCCCAATAACTGAGCCGGCTTCCCCAATAACTGAGCCGGCTTCCCCAGCTTCTGGGGCCGACCGGTCGCGAAATCACTGGAAGAAGGGCAACTCCAAAGGGATGAGGCAGCAAAGCTGGGGAACCCGGCGGCAAAGCCGGGGAACCCGACAGCAAAGCTGGGGAACCCGGCAGCAAAGCCGGGGAACCCGGCAGCAAAGCCGGGGAACCCGAGCCCCCACCCTCGTTTCGGGTACAGATGATCTGTACCCGAAACGAGGGTGACGAGGCTACGTGGCGGGGGTGCCTGCGTCAGCCGCCCCAACGGCCTCCGCCCGGCCCGCCGTGGCCGCCGCCGCCTCGGCCTCAAGGTCGATACCACCCGCGAACTGGCTCATGTAGAGCCGGTGGTAGGCGCCGCGCCGCTCAAGGAGCTCCTCGTGGTCGCCCTGCTCGACGATCTTGCCGTCCTCCATCACGAGGATCGTGTCGGCGTCGCGGATCGTCGAGAGGCGGTGCGCGATCACGAACGATGTCCGGTCGGTCCGGAGCGCCCGCATCGCCTTCTGGACGAGGAGTTCGGTGCGCGTATCCACCGAGGACGTCGCCTCGTCGAGGATGAGCAGCGACGGGTTCGCGACGAACGCACGGGCGATCGTGATGAGCTGCTTCTCGCCCGCCGCGATGTTCGTTCCTTCTTCGTCGATGACGGTCTGGTAGCCGTCTGGGAGCAGGCGCACGAAGCGGTCCACGTACGTGGCCTTCGCGGCTGCCATGACCTCGTCCTCGGTCGCATCGAGGTTGCCGTAGCGGATGTTGTCGTAAACCGTGCCGCCGAACAGCCACGCGTCCTGGAGGACCATGCCGATCTTCGAGCGGAGCTCTGCCCGGGAGAGGTCCCGGATGTCCACCCCGTCGAGCAGGATCCGCCCGCCCTGGATCTCGTAGAACCGCATGACGAGGTTCACGAGCGTCGTCTTGCCCGCGCCCGTCGGTCCGACGATCGCCACCGTGTTCCCGGGGTGGGCGGTGAGCGAGAGGTCCTCGATGAGCGGCTTGTCCGGGGAGTACGAGAACGAGACATCCTCGAAGTCGACGTGGCCGTCGGTGACCGCCGGCAGGTGGTTCGTCGCCGTCTCCGGCTCCTGCTCCTCGGCGTCGAGCAGCTCGAACACGCGCTCCGCGGAGGCGACACCGGACTGGAGCATGTTGGCCATGCCCGCGATCTGGCCGAGGGGCTGCGTGAACTGCCGCGAGTACTGGATGAACGCGGTCGCGTCGCCGAGCGTCATGAGGCCCGAAGCCACGCGCAGGCCGCCGACGACGGCGATCCCGACGTACGCGAGATAGCTGATCCAGTTCATGATCGGGAACATCATGCCGGAGACGAACTGTGCGCTGAAGGACGCCTTGTAGAGCTCCTCGTTCTTTCCATCGAAGCTGGCCACCAGATCTTCCCGCCGACCGAACAGGATCGCGAGCTCGTGGCCCGAGAACGACTCCTCGATGTGGCCGTTGAGGATGCCCGTGTTCTTCCACTGCGCTTGGAACATCTTCTGGCTGCGCGAACCGATCACGCCAGTCACGACCGCCGAGAGCGGCAGCGCGATCAGGGCGATGAGGGCCAGCTCCCACGAGACGATGAACATCATGACGATGATGCCGAGCACCTGAAGGAGCGAGGAGAGGAGCTGGGAGAACGCCTGCTGGAGCGCCTGCTGGACGTTGTCGACGTCGTTCGTCACCCGGGAGAGGA
Organism: Sinomonas sp.; assembly: GCF_036848755.1. NCBI lineage: Bacteria > Bacillati > Actinomycetota > Actinomycetes > Micrococcales > Micrococcaceae > Sinomonas > Sinomonas sp. Next base: position 18,232 of record NZ_DAIUJO010000034.1, read on the forward strand.
GGTCACCGCGCTGCCGAGTGTCGAAGTAGCCGAGCGGGAGATGGTTGAGCTTCGCCTCGACGTCGCGGCGCAGCCGGTACACGACCCGCATCACGACCCGGTTGAGGATGAAGCCCTGTGCCCACATGAACAGGCTCGCCACGAAGTACATGACGAGGATGACTGAGATGAGGTACGTGAGCTCGTTGAAGTCGATGCCTTGGCCGGGAACGAGGTTCATCGGCGAGAGCATGTCGGCGAGGTTGCCCTGCCCCTGGGCCCGCAGGCCGGCGATCACCTGGTCCTTGGACACGCCTGCAGGCATCTGCTTGCCGATCACGCCCGCGAAGATGACGTCCATGGCCTTGCCCAGGATCTTCGGCGCGATGACGGAGAGGACCACCGAGACGATGATGAACGCGACGACGACCACCATCCACCCGGACTCGGGCCGGATGAGGCTCAGGAGGCGCTTGGCGCTGCCCCGGAAGTTCTTCGGCTTCTTCGCCGGCATCTGCTGGCCGAAGCCTCCCCCGCCCCCGCCATGCCGACCGCGCGAATGCGGCGATTCGATGTCGTCGTCGAGGTCGTCGTCGACCTCCGGCGGCGCGGAAGCGACGGGCGATGCTCCGCCCGCGGCGTCGTTCTGGTGCTTGTGGCCCGTGCGCGCCCGCTCCTGGCTCATGCCTGCTCCCCCGCTGCTCCAGCTCCGGTGCCCGCGCCGGCGCCGGCAACGCTCTCGGCCTCTTCGGCTGTGATCTGAGACTGCACGATCTCCTGGTACGTCGGAGACGTTTCGAGCAGTTCCTCATGCGTGCCGCGGTCGACGATCTTGCCGTTGTCGAGGACGAGGATCTGATCGGCGTCGACGATCGTCGAGACGCGCTGCGCGACGATGACGACCGTCGCGTCCCGCGTCCGCTCCTTGAGCGCGCGGCGCAGGCGGGCGTCGGTCGTCACGTCGAGCGCCGAGAACGAGTCGTCGAACAGGTAGACCTTCGGCTTCGCGACGAGTGCGCGCGCGATGCAGAGCCGCTGGCGCTGGCCGCCTGAGACGTTCGTGCCGCCCTGCGAGATCCCGGACTCTAGCCCGTGCGGCTTCGCGCGAACGAAGTCCGCGCCTTGGGCGACGCCGAGCGCGTCCCACAGCTCGTCGTCGGACGCGGTCTCCTTGCCGAAGCGCAGATTGTGGGCGATCGTGCCCGAGAAGAGATAGGGCCGCTGGGGCACCATGGCAACGCGCGACGTGATGTCGTGGCGCGCCAACCGGCTGACCGGGACGCCGTCGAGGAGGACCTCGCCGGAACCGGCGTCGTACAGCCTCGGCACGAGGTTGAGGAGGGTGGACTTCCCCGAACCGGTCGAGCCGATGATGGCAACGGTCTGGCCTGGGCGCGCCGTGAACGTGACTCCGCTCAGCACGGGCGCCTCTGCCCCGGGGTAGGCGAACGAGACGTTCCGGAACTCGAGGACCCCCTCGTAGCGCGCGGGCACCTCGGGCTCGGCAGGCTCGCCCATGGAGGGCTCGACGTCGAGCACCTCGCCGATGCGGTCCGCGCACACGCTCGCGCGAGGGATCATCATCGCCATGAACGTGCCCATCATGACGGCCATGAGGATCTGGAGGAGGTACTGCATGAACGCGGTCAGGGAGCCGATCTGCATGTCGCCCGTCTCAACGCGGTGGCCGCCGAAGTACAGCACCGCGGCGGTCGCTGCCTGCAGGAGCAGCATGATGATGGGGAACATGAGCACGAAGATCTGCCCGACCTTGAGCGAGATGTCCGTGAGGGCCTTGTTCGCGTCCGCGAAGCGCCCCTCCTCGTACTCCTCGCGCACGAAGGCGCGGACCACGCGGATGCCGATGATCTGCTCGCGCAGCACACCGTTGATCGCGTCGATCCTGGTCTGCATCCCCCTGAAGAGCGGCATGAGCAGGTAGACGAGGAAACCGACGACGGCGAACAGCACGCCCACCGAAACCCAAACGAGCCACGAGAGCCCCGCGTCCTCGCGGAGCGCCATGACGATCCCGCCCACGCACATGATGGGCGTCGAGACCATGAAGTTCAGGCCCATGAGCAGGACCATCTGGACCTGCTGGACGTCGTTGGTCCCCCGGGTGATGAGGGTCGGAGCCCCGAAACGCTGCACATCCTGCGACGAGAACGCCGCCACCCTCCTGAAGACGCCCTGGCGCAGGTCGCGACCGAACGCCATCGCCGTCCGAGAGCCGAAGTAGACGGCGAGGATCGCCGTCGCCACCTGCACGAGCGCCACGGCGAGCATGATCTCGCCCTGCTGCCAGATGTAGCCGGGATCGCCCTTCGCGACGCCTTGGTCGATGATCTGGGCGTTGAGGCTCGGCAGGTAGAGCGTGGCGATGGTCGTCGCGAGCTGGAAGACCGCCACGGCGAGGATCGCCGGCCAATAGCGGGCGCCGTAGCGCCTGAGGAGGGTGACGAGCATCGGTGTCCTTCGGTCGGGCCCGTTTCCGGGCAGCGCCCGCAGGAGCCAGCTCTTCTGGAGCAGACTCCGCAGAGCAGGTCCAGATTAGACCCGTACCGTACCGGCGGGGATCCTCCCTAGGGAGTAATTCGAGAGGCTGCGGACAGGCGCCGTCCGCAGCCTCTCGGTGCCCGGGTTTGAGAGCAGAAGGACTCAGTTCGCGCTGTGCCGTCCGCGGGTCGCGAGGTAGAGCGCCGCCTCCTTCTGGAGCTCTCGCTCGGCGGCGAGTTCCTGCTTGATGCCGTCAAGGACCCTGGCGGTCTCCCCCTGCCGCTCGGCCGTGGCCTTCTGCTGGTCTGCCAGCTGCTGCTGGACGGCAAGCTGGTCCGCGATGCTGGACATCACGGTCGCGAGCTTGGCCTGCTGGACGGCGAGGAGCCGCTGCGTCTCCTGGAGGGCCGCGAGGGTCTCGGAGGCCGCCGGCTCGCTGGCCGGCGCCGGGCCGCCGGCCTCGGCGAGAAGGAGCTCCAGCTCGTCCTCCAGCTCAGTGCCGGTTCCCCGGGGGCTGGCCAGGGCCGCGCGAACCGCCGCCCGGCGCAGGGGCGGCAGAGTGCCGGGAGCGGGCGACGGCGAGGTGCTCGCCTCGGGCAGCCCGGCGTCGTCGTCCGCGTGCCGACGACCGACGGCCGGCGCTGCGGCAGCGGACGGCGCGGCACCGCCGTCGTGCGCCGTGCCCGCGACAGCCTTGGAGGCGTCGACGATGTCCACGGTGCGGCGCAGCGGAACCTCCTTGATGAAGAGGACAGCGAGGAAGGCGACGACGGCGACGACGCCCGCGATGAGGAACGATCGGGCCGACGCGTCTCCGAACGCGCTGCGGACGATCGCCGCGACAGGCGCGGGCATGTCGTTGAAGTCGAGGCTTGCGCCGTCCATCGAACCGGCAGCGACCTTGATCCCCTTGGCCGCGAGGCCCTGGGTGATGAGGTCGGCCGAGCGGTTGTTGAGGACCGTGCCCAGAACGAGGACGCCGATCGCTCCGAAGACCGAGCGGAAGAACGCGACCGTGGAACTCGCCGTCCCGATGATCGCGACCGGAACCGTGTTCTGGACCGCGAGGACGAGGTTCTGCATGGTCATGCCGAGGCCAAGGCCGAGCAGGGCGGAGAAGATGCCCGTCACCGTCAGGTTTGTGGTGTGGTCGATGGTGCCGAGCAGGCCCATGCCGCTGGCGATGAGCACCGTGCCGGTGACGAGATACGCCTTCCACCTGCCGAAGCGTGAGATGAGCTGGCCGGTGACGACCGAGCCGATGAAGTTTCCGGCGATCATCGGAAGCGTCAGGAGGCCGGCGTCGGTCGGCGTCGCGCCGCGGGCGACTTGGAAGTACTGGCCCAGGAACGACGAGGACGCGTACATCGAGACGCCGACCGCCGACGACGCGATGACGCTCAGTGCGGTGGTGCGGTTCGCGATGATCTTGAGCGGGATGATCGGCTGCGAGACCTTCGACTCGACCACGATGAGCAGGGCGACGCCGACGAGCGCAACGCCGACCATTGCCGCAGTCTGCCAGGACCACCAGTCGTAGTAGCCCGCCTGGCCCGCGAACGAGACCCACACGAGGAGCGTGCTCACCGACGCGGTGAGCAGCACGGCGCCGAGCCAGTCGATCTTCGCCGGGCGCCGGACGTGCGTGAGCTTGAGCGTCGCCTGGATCAGGATGAGCGAGACGATGGCGAGCGGGACGCACACGAAGAAGGTCCAGCGCCAGCCGAGCGGCGAATCGACGATGAAGCCTCCGAGGAGCGGACCGCCCGCCGTGCCGACGGCCATGACCGCGCCCATGTAGCCCGAGTAGCGGCCGCGCTCGCGCGGCGGGATCATCGCGCCGATGATCGCCTGGGCGAGCGCCATGAGGCCGCCCATCCCGATGCCCTGGACGACGCGCGCGCCGATCATCTCCGGAATGCTCTGGGAGATGCCTGCCACGACCGAGCCGATCACGAAGATGATGATGTTGAGCTGGGTCAGGAGCTTCTTGTCGAAGAGGTCCGCCAGCTTCCCCCAGATCGGGACAGTCACCGCGCTCGCGAGGAGCGAGGCCGTGATCACCCACGCGAAGTCCGTCTGGTTGCCCTTGAGGTCCGCCATGATGGTCGGGAGGGCGTTCGAGACGATGGTGCTCGAGAGGATCGCTGTGAAGAACGCGGCGAGGAGGCCCGTGAGGGCCTCGAGGATCTGTCGGTGGGTCATCTGCGGTGCCGGTGCGTCAGCGGGCAGCAAGTGCGTCCTCCTTCTGTTCGTGGTCGGTTGCGAGGGCGACGGCGGGCTTGGCGTGGGACGCCTGGCGGATCGCCTCGGTGAGCCTGCGGATCGACTCCGTGCACGAGGCTGCCTCCGTCTGGCCCCAGCCGGTGAGCATGTCGAGAAGCACGGCAATCCGCGCCTCCTCGACCTCCTCGAGCTTGGCCTTGCCGGCCTCGGTGAGTTCGAGCAGCTGGGCCCGTCGATCCTCGGGGTCTGGCCGGCGTGCGACGAGTCCGCGTTCCTGGAGCTCGCTCACGTGCCGGCTCAGGACCGGCGCGCTCACGTTGAGCTTCCCGGCGAGGTCGACTGCGCGGCCGCCGAACTCGTTGATCATGCGGAGCACGCCCGCCTCGGCCGTCCCCACGTCCGTGGACCTGCGGTCGTGGGCGATGCACCTGAGGACGCGCTGGAGGTCGAAGACGCTGTGGATCAGGTCCCGGGCTGTCTGCGGTTCGACGGGCATGGTCACTTCCCTCGATTGATTGCTTGCAGCAACTATATGAGGATAAAGGTTGCTTAGGCAAACTAATGTGAGGAAGACCGCACCCTCGCCGCCCACCAAAACGTTGCGCCGTCACGTCCGCAGGGTGTGAACCCTGCG
>NZ_DAIUJO010000034.1:23579-35860 GCF_036848755.1 Sinomonas sp.
GAGGGCGGGACGGGAAGGAGGGCGGGCGGGACGGGAAGGAGGGCGGGCGGGACGGGAAGGAGGGCGGGCGGCCTACACGTCCAGGTGCGTGGGCGCGAACATCTTGAGCTGGGTCTCGACGACGACGACGTTCGGCCCGTCCGCGGCGAAGCCCGCCTCGAGCGCCTCCCGCACTTCCTCGGGCGCGACCTTCCGAGCGGGCACGCCGAACGACTCGGCGAGCTTGACGAAGTCGGGCCGCGCGAGCTCGGTCGCCGTCGCCTTGCCGAACGCGCCGACCATGTACTCGCGCAGGATGCCGTAGCCGCCGTCGTCGACGATGAGCCATGTGACGGGCACGTTGTGCTGGCGGGCGGTGGCGAGCTCGCTGATCGAATACATCGCCGAACCGTCGCCGGAGACCGCGAGCACGCGCGAGGGCTGGCCGATGGTCTCGAGGCCGACCGCGCCCCCGATTGCGGCCGGGAAGCCAAAGCCGAGGCCCCCCGCGCCCTGGGCCGAGTGGAACTGGCCCTGCCGAGCGTCCCAGCAGCTCCAGGCCCAGTAGGCAGCGATCGTCATGTCCCAGAAGGTCTGCATGTCGTCCGGCACAGCGGCCCGGAGATCAGCCATGAAGCGGAGCTCCTTGCCGAGGTCCTGCGACTCGAGGCGCGCACGGACGGCGGCGAGCGAGTCGGCGACAAGCTGTTCCGGCGTCTTCCCGTGCCAGTCGGGCTCGACCCCCCGGCCGCCCCTCGCCTGCTCGAGAGCGGCATCGAGGGCCGTGTTGAGGGCCGCAAGGGCCTGCCCGGCGTCCGCGCGGATCCCGAGTCCCGGGCGGTTCGACTCGAGGACGCGCGGCTCGGCGTCGATCTGGATGATGCGGCCCCGGGGCTCGAACGTGAAGTAGTTCGAGGTCACCTCGCCGAGCGAGGAGCCGACGACGACGAGCACGTCCGCATCCTCGAGCACCTCGGTCATGTGCCGGTCCTCGACCCACGACTGAAGCGAGAGGGGGTGCATCCAGGGGAACGCACCGTTGCCGCCGGGGGTGCTGATGACAGGGGCCCGCAGCCGCTCCGCGATCTCGAGCAGCGACTTCTCGGCGTGGCCCCGTCGGGTTCCGCCGCCCGCGATGATCGCGGGACGTTCGGCCGTCGCGAGCCATTTGACGGCCTCGCGCACGAGTTCGACGCGCGGCGGGTTGTCCGCTGCGATCGCGAGGGCGTCCTCAACGGGCGGGACGACGATCGGGTCGAGCAGCACGTTCTGCGGGATCTCGACCCACACGGGGCCCTGGGGCGAGGAGATCGCGTCGGTCCACGCGTCCTGGATCGCGGAGGGGATGCCGGAAGCGTGCTGGATCAGACGCTGGCTCTTGGTGACATTCGCGGCCGAGGCCTTCTGGTCGTCGAGCTGGTGGAGCATGCCCTTGCGACGCGCCCCAAGACCTTCGAGCGGGATCTGGCTCGCGATCACGACCATCGGCACGCCCGTTGCATAGGCCTCCTGGAGGCCGGCCAGCGACGTGAGTGCCCCGGGCCCAGTGGAGAGGAAGAGGACGCCGACCTCGCCTGTTGCACGGGAGTAGCCGTCCGCCGCGAAGGCCGAGTTGTTCTCGACCCGGCTCGAGACGAACTTCAGGTTGCCGCGGCCCATCGCGTCGAACAGGCCGAGGGCGTGCTGCCCCGGAATGCCGAAGACCGTCTTGGCACCGAGGGCCTCAAGCGTCTCGACGACGAGATCGCCTCCGTTGCGGTACTGATCCCGCTGCTCCGCCGCCGATCCTGCGCTCACTGGGCACCCGCCGTCGTCCGCTGGCCAGCACGCTCGGGGCGCCCGGCAGAGGGGCGCTTCGGGAGTTCGCTCATGAGGGAGACGAGGTCATACGCGACGTGGCTCGCGGCGACGCCCGTGATCTCGGCGTGGTCGTAGGCCGGGGAGACCTCGACGACGTCGGCGCCCACGAGGTTGAGTCCCCGGAGGCCGCGGAGGATCTCGAGGAGTTCACGGCTCGTGATGCCGCCGGCCTCGGGGGTGCCGGTGCCGGGCGCGTGGGCCGGGTCGAGGACGTCGATGTCGACCGAGACATACAGCGGGCGGTCGCCGATCCGGTCGCGGAGCTTCGCGACGACCTCGCGCACGCCCTGATAGTAGACGTCGGACGAGGTGACGATGCCGAAGCCGAAACGCCGGTCGTCCTCGAGATCGCGCTTGCCATAGAGCGGGCCGCGCGTGCCGACGTGGCTGAGCGCGTCGGTGTCGAGGATGCCCTCCTCGACCGCGCGGCGGAATGGTGTGCCGTGCGTGTACTCGGCGCCGAAGTACGTGTCCCACGTGTCAAGATGCGCGTCGAAGTGCAGGAGGGCGACGGGGCCGCCGGCCCGCTCGGCAGCGGCGCGGAGCAGCGGGAGCGCGATCGTGTGGTCGCCGCCGATCGTGAGGAGGCGCGCGCCGTCGGCCGTGAGGTCGAGGGCGTCCTGCTGGATCGTCTCGATCGCGGCGTTGATGTTGAACGGGTTGACGGCCATGTCCCCCGCATCTGCGACCTGCGCCTCCGCGAACGGGGAGAGGTCGAGCGCCGGGTTGTACGGGCGGAGCAGTCGGCTCGCCTCACGCACATGGTTCGCGCCGAAGCGCGCGCCCGGGCGGTAGGAGACGCCGCTGTCGAAGGGGACGCCGACGACCGCGACATCGACGCGCTCGACCTGGTCCAGACGGGGCAGCCGGGCGAACGTCGCGGCGCCGGCGAAGCGGGGGATGCGGGACGAGTCGATCGGTCCGATCCGACCGTTGTCCTCGATGCGCAGCTCTTCCAAGGGGTTCCTCCAGAGTTCTTGCCGTTGTGATTCACACTACAGCAGAGTTGCCTTTCATGCACCTCTTGTTTCCTCAGGAGGGGCGACGGTGAGGACGGCCTTCGGTTTCAGCCGCCAAGTCTGTGAGACATGCGACATGCGCAGTTAAGGATCCGTTAAAGCGCCGTCCCGGGCCGTAGCCCGGGCCTAGTCTCCCAGCAGGACCTTGGAAGAAGCAGGAGCAATGACGACACTGACCCGGCCGCCGGCCGAACCATCGGACCGCAGAAGGCACACGGGCGGCGGGTTCCGCGCCTGGCTCCTCGACGGCATGCCAGAGGCCTCTGGCCATCACCCCGGACCGCACGGCATCCCGAAGGAAGAGCACAAGCCATCGTCCTGGTGGAAGGTCATGTGCCTCACCGGCGTCGACTACTTCTCAACCCTCGGCTACCAGCCCGCGATCGCCGCCGTCGCCGCGGGGCTGCTCGCGCCCATGGCGACCGTCATCCTCGTCGCCGTCACGCTCGTCGGCGCGCTCCCCGTGTACCGGCGGGTCGCGAAGGAAAGCCACAAGGGCGAGGGCTCGATCGCGATGCTCGAGCGGCTCATGCCGCGATGGGGCGGCAAGCTGTTCGTCCTCGCGCTCCTCGGCTTCGCCGCCACCGACTTCATGATCACGATGACGCTCTCGGCCGCCGACGCAAGTGCCCACCTCATCGAGAACCCGTTCGCGCCGGAGTTCCTGCACGGCCAGCAGGTCATCATCACCCTCGCACTCATCGCTCTCCTCGGCGTTGTCTTCCTCAGGGGCTTCCGCGAGGCGATCAATGTCGCCGTCGTGCTCGTGGGGCTGTACCTCGTGCTCAATGCAGTCGTCATCGTCGTCGCGATCGCGCACGTCTTCACCGACGGGGTGACCGTCACCAACTGGTGGTCCGCCCTCATCACCCAGCACAGCAACCCGCTCGTCATGGTCGGGATCGCGCTCATTGTCTTCCCGAAGCTCGCCCTCGGCCTCTCCGGCTTCGAGACAGGCGTCGCGGTCATGCCCCAGATCAAGGGCAAGCCGGACGACACCGAGGCGTACCCGAAGGGGCGCATCCGCGGGACCCACCGCCTCTTGACCACCGCCGCCGTCATCATGTCCGCGTTCCTCATCACCTCGAGCTTCGTGACGATCCTGCTGATCCCGGAGCGGGAATTCCAGCCGGGCGGCGAGGCCGACGGGCGCGCCCTCGCGTTCCTCGCACACCAGTACATGGGCAACGGCTTCGGGACGGTCTACGACATCTCCACCATCGCGATCCTGTGGTTCGCCGGGGCATCGGCCATGGCCGGCCTGCTCAACCTCGTTCCGCGCTACCTGCCCCGCTACGGCATGGCCCCCGCGTGGACCCGCGCCGTCCGGCCGCTGACGCTCGTCTTCACGGCCATCGGCTTCCTCATCACGTGGATCTTCGATGCGAACGTGGACGCGCAGGGCGGCGCCTACGCGACCGGCGTCCTCGTCCTCATGACCTCGGCGGCGATCGCAGTCACCCTCTCCGCCAGGCGGAAGAAGCAGAAGCGCCTCATGTGGTTCTTCGGGGCCGTGAGCGCTGTGTTCACCTACACGACCATCGCCAACGTCCTCGAGCGTCCTGACGGCATCCGCATTGCCGCGCTGTTCATCTTGGGGATCATCGTGGTGAGCTTCGCCTCGCGCGTGCGCCGCTCGTTTGAGCTGCGGGCAACCCTCGTGCGGCTCGACGAACAGGCGCTCGAGTTCCTGGCCGAGATGGATCAGGGGCCGATCCGGCTCATCGCCCACGAGCCCAAGCGCCTGGACTCCGAGCGGTACCGGACCAAGCTCGAGCACGCGCGGGCCGCCAACCATCTGCCGGCAGACGCGGACATCCTGTTCATCGAAGTCGTCGTCGACGACAGTTCGGAGTTCGAGCAGGAGCTCGACGTCCGCGGCGTCAAGCGCCACGGCTTCAAGGTGCTCGAGGTGCACTCCAACAACGTGCCCAACACGCTCGCCGCGATCCTCCTGCACCTGCGCAACGTCACGGGCCTCATGCCGCACATCTACTTCCGCTGGACGGAGGGGAACCCTGTCATGAATCTCACGAAGTTCCTGTTCTTCGGCGTCGGCGAGATCGCTCCCGTGACGCGCGAGGTGCTGCGCGAAGCCGAGCCACGCGTGACCGAGCGCCCGTGGGTGCACGTGGGCTGAACCTCCCGCTCGCATTCCCGCCCGGTTGTGTCTTCCCAAACGGTCGGGAACGCCGCGTGCCCGCCGAGACACGGCCATCGGGGCTTCAGAAGCGGGCTGGAGCGCGGCGGCTGCGCGAGGCCACTGGCCCTCCACCCGCCTCTGTCCGGCGTGTCATCCACATAGCCTCCGCCGGAGCGCCGCCACCCGTCCTGCCCATGAGCTGCTGGTCAAATGGACCCTCTCCAGATCCTCAGCTCGCTAGGCGGTGTAGCGCGTTCGGCCGCCCTCCTCGACGCCGGACTGAGCCGGTCCGACCTGGACTTCCTGGCCCGGCACGTTGCAAGGCCCAAGCGCGGCGTCTATGCGGCTGCGGACTGCCGACGGGACTATCTGGCGGCCATCATGCACAACTCCGTGCTCACCTGCGCTTCCGCCGCACGCGACTATGGACTGTGGCTGCGCAAGGCTCCGGGCCAATACCACCTTGGCTGCGGGCACGGGCACTCGGCGAATCGTGGGGCGGGAGTCGCGCGCATCAGCGTCAAGATCCACAGGGGGCTTCGGTATCCGAAGCATCACTCTCTCCCTCTGGCCGCCCTCGAAGACGCGCTCCTCCACGCCCTCGGATGCCTTCCCCGAGAGGCCGCCGTGCCGCTTGTCGCATCGGCAGTCCGGCTCCACGGCGTCCGGACCGGGTTCCTCGAGGAGGATCTCGCCGCACAGAAATGCGGCCCCGCACTCCGGAGGCTCCGAGCGGTCGACTCGAGAGTCGAGTCCCTTCCCGAGGCCGAAGCCCTGCTTCTCCTCATCCCTCTCGCACGGGAACTCGGCTTGGAGGTCGAGCCCCAGGCACATGTACCAGGGGTTGGACGCGTGGACTTCCTCATCGGAGGATTCCTCATCGTCGAGATTGACGGGGTCGCCTACCACTCGGACAGGGCATCCGTCCGAAAGGACCGCCAACGCAACAACTCGGCCCTTCTGGGCGGGTACATCACTCTCCGCTACGTCCCGGAAGCCGTATGGAACGAGCCGGATCGGTTCGTCGCCGACGTGCGGGCTGCGCTCACCGGGCGGCTCTTCCGATGACTGCCCCGCTCCTGCCCGGTTGTGTTTTCCCAACCAGTCCGAAACGCGGCGTGTCGCCCCGGGCAGCAGAATCGGGCCTCAGAAGTGGGCTGGAGCGGAGGCTGACGCGAGGCTGACCGGCCCGCGGGGGTGTGGGACGGCCTACCGGCTCGCGGCCGGAACGAGGACCCAGAGGACGGTCGCTGGCTCGTCGGTCGGGTTGACCCACGAGTGCGGCTCGCGGCCCGGGAACGTGAGGGTATCCCCGGCCGAGAGCTCGTACCGGTCGTTGGTCATCACGAGCTCGATCTGGCCGCGCACCACATGGAGCACGTCCACGTCGCAATCGACGGCGTAGAGCTCGGACTCCCCCTTGCCCCGGGGTTCGATCTCCGCCTGGATGATCTGGAGGCGACGCTCGGACCGGGCGGTCAGGAGTCGCTCGACGATTCCCTCGCCGCCGAGTGAGATGCGTGGGGCCTCGTCCGAGCGCGTCAGGTGTGTCTCGGGCGTCGCGAACAGCTCGCCGATCGGGAGAGAGAGAACTTGGCACAGCGTCACCAGCGAGGACACGCTCGGCGAAGACTCGTCGCGCTCGACCCGGCTGAGGAAGCCCTTCGAAAGCCCGGCCGCCTCGGCCACCTGCTCGATGGTCATGCGCTGCGCCTCGCGAGCCGCTCGGATCCTCGAGCCGATCGCGATCGCGGCGTTGCTCGGCTCGACCGGCAGGGCTTTCATAGGCCGCCTCTCTGGCATCGCGCAGGCGCCAATGCCGCCTGCTGCTGGAGGTTGAGTCTATAGGACAACACTCGATGCCTGCTGGGAATCACCGCGCGAGGACGGCAGCCCCACTGAAGGCGCCGCGGGCGAGGTCCTCGAGCGCGCGGTCGGCCTCCTCGAAAGGGTAGGGCACGACGGCGGCCCGGAGCCTGAGGCGGGCAGCGAGGGAGAAGAGCTCCTCGCCGTCGCGGCGCGTGTTGGCCGTCACCGAGGTCAGCGTGCGTTCGCGGAAGAGATGCGCCTGATAGTCCAGGGCGGGGACGTCCGTGAGGTGAATGCCTGCAACGGCGAGCGTGCCGCCTTGCTCGAGCCCAGCGAGCGCGACGGGAACGAGTTCTCCCGCCGGCGCGAACAGGATGGAGGCATCAAGCGGCACCGGCGGCATTCCGTCAGCCGGCCCCGCCGACGCGGCGCCAAGCTCAAGGGCAAGCCGCCGGGCATCCTCACCCCGGGTGAGCACATGGACCTCGGCCCCCTGCGCGACGGCGATCTGAGCCGTCAGGTGCGCACTGGCCCCGAAGCCGTAGATGCCGAGCCGTCCTGCGGGCGGGAGGTTTGCGCGTCGCAGCGCCCGGTACCCGATGATCCCCGCGCACAGCAGCGGGGCCGCCTGCTCGACGGGCACCTCGTCCGGGATCCGATACGCGAACGCTGCGGGGACGGTCGCGTATTCGGCGTACCCGCCGTCGTCGTCCCATCCCGTGAAGCGCGCGTCGACGCACAGATTCTCACGCCCTGAGCGGCACCATCGGCAGAAGCCGCAGGTCTCGCGGAGCCAGGGAATGCCCACCCGGTCGCCGAGCGCGAACCGCCCCGCGCCCGGGGCGGCCTCGACGACACGCCCCACCGCCTCGTGCCCTGGCACGACGTGGGGCCGGTGCACTGGCAGGTCACCGTCGGTGACGTGCAGGTCGGTCCGGCAGACGCCGCATGCCTCGACCGCAACGAGCACCTCCCCGGCCCTTGGTCTCGGAACGGGTCGCTCGACGAGCCGGACGCGGGGACCTCCACTCACTCCGACGCTCTCCCATGCCCGCATGGCGGCGGGACGCACTTGCCCTTCTGTCATGGAAGCCTCCGTGCTGCTGGCCCGAGGGCGAGGACGCATGGCCAAATCGCTCAACGTCAGTCCTCACCTTAGGTAACGCCATCCGGAGTTGCCTAGGAGCCACGGTCTGGATTGAGGCGCACCGAAGTCTCGAGCGCGGGTGAACCGACCGAAAAGGCCCGGAAATCCGGGCTAAAGTGTCGTGGGCAAAGGGGCCCGAGACGACCACTCAGCCCAGGAGCACCATGCCGACAACGCCCCCCTCCGAACCCGCCCGCATGCCCCATCAGCCGACCCCCGCCGATCTCCGTCGGTGGCGCCAGTATCTGGCCGACGAGCGGGCCGAGGCCTCGATCTACCGCGCGCTCGCCGAACGCCGCGAGGGCGAGGAGCGCGAGATCCTGCTCGGGCTCGCCGACGCCGAAGGCCGGCACGAGGCACATTGGAGGGCTCTGCTCGGCGAACAGGCCGGCAAGCCCCGTCACGCATCGCTCAGCAGCCAGCTCCTCGGCTTCCTCGCGCGGCATTTCGGTTCAGTGTTCGTGCTCGCGATGGCGCAGCGAGCCGAAAGCCGGTCGCCGTACTCGACGGATCCCTTCGCAACTCCCGCGATGGCGGCGGACGAGCGGATCCACGAGGAGGTCGTGCGCGGACTCGCGGTCCGCGGGCGCACTCGCCTCTCCGGCTCGTTCCGCGCAGCCGTCTTCGGTGCCAACGACGGCCTCGTCAGCAACCTCTCGCTCGTGACCGGCATGGCGGCCTCGGGCGTCTCGAGCCATGTGGTGCTGCTCTCGGGCGTGGCGGGCCTGCTCGCCGGGGCCCTCTCGATGGGGGCCGGCGAATACATTTCGGTGCGCTCGCAGCGCGAACTGCTCTCGGCGTCGCGGCCCACGCAGGTTACCCTCACCGCGGCCCCCGCCCTCGACCTCGACCAGAACGAACTCGTGCTCGTGTACAAGGCCCGCGGCATGAGCCAGGCCGCGGCGGAGCACCGGGCGGCCGAGCGCCTCGGCTACTTCACGTGCGACTGCGACCCGAGCCTTTCACTGCAGCCAGAGCGCGCGGACGAGGAGGACGAGCACGAGGCGATCGGCTCCGCGTGGCAGGCGGCGGTCAGCAGCTTCTGCTTCTTCGCCTCGGGCGCGATCGTGCCGATCGTGCCGTTCCTGTTCGGGATGGTCGGGATTTCGGCGCTCACAGTGGCAGCCGCCCTGGTGGGCTTGGTGCTGCTGGGGACGGGCGCCGTCGTCGGCCTGCTTGCCGGGGCGTCCCCGCTCTGGCGGGCCATCCGGCAGCTCCTCATCGGTTTCGGTGCCGCCGCCGTCACTTACGTGCTCGGCTGGGTTTTCGGGGCGGCAGTGGGCTAACCGCTCGCGGCCCCTTCGGAGGGGCGGGTGCTTGGAGGGGCGGGTGAGGGTCCGCGACCCCGTCCGGGTGCCCCCCTTTCGTTGCGCCGTCACCTTTGCGGGGTGAAGACCCTGCAAAGCTGACGGCGCAACGAAGGAGGCGGCGCAGGCCGGGCGTGAGGCCTTACTCGGCGAGGGCCTTACTCGGCGTGAGGCCTTACTCGGCGAGGACCGCGACCGCCTCCTCCACGGAGTCGACGAGGTGCAGGCGGTCGGCCATGCCCCGTTCCCCTGCGAGGCTCCGCAGAAGCGGCCACGCCGGCAGTTCCTCCGTCCAGTAGCGCTTCCCCACGAGGACCATCGGGTTGATCGCCTCGGGCGTCGCGTAGTAGTTCTCGCACGCGTCCTGGAAGACTTCCTGAACGGTGCCGGCGGCCCCGGGAAGGAAGACCACTCCCCCATTGGCCTTCTCAAGCAGTACCGCCTCCCGGACCGCGTTGGCAAAGTACTTCGCGATGTGGGTCGCGAACAGGTTCGGCGGTTCGTGGCCGTAGAACCAGGTCGGGATGCCCAGGCTTGGAGTCCCACCCGAGTAGAGGCCGACGACGGCGAGCGCCGCCCGAGCCCAGGCGCTCACCGAAGGACGGAAGCCGGGGACGACCGAAAGCCGTCGGAGGGCGTCCTCGAGCGCGTCCTCCGGTTCGCCCGAGAGATAGGCACCGAGGTTGGCGGCCTCCATCGCGCCCGGGCCCCCGCCCGTGGCGACCACAAAGCCGGCCCGCGACACTCCGCGCCCGAGGCGAGCGGCGTCGTCGTACGTCTCGCTCCCCCGCAGCCCGGCGTGTCCGCCCATGATTCCGACGATCTTCCGCTTGCCGAACGGCCCCGCCAACGCATCCTGAAGGGATTCGCCGATGTGGTGGTCGTGCAGGGCCACCGACAGGGCGCTCTCGACGCCGGCCCGCCCCTGCTGCTTGGTCCACGCATAGATGAGGGCGTCCGGAGTCTCCTCGTAGGGCCGGAACTCGACGCCCTCGTAGAGCTCCGGTCCGGTGTAGAGCCCAGGACGGTAGGGATTGAAGGGCAGCCCCGGAATCGCGGGGAAGACGAGGGCGCCCCGCGCACGGAGCGACTCCTCCATGCCCGGCGAGAGGGTGCAGCCGAGGAACACGGCGCCCGAGGGGTCCAGCGCCTTGAGGGAGGTGGAACGGTCTGAGAAGTCGATCGACTGGAGGTGCCACCCCGACATCCGCCGGGCGCCTTCGGTCACGAGCCCGTCGAACTGCTCGAGCGACTCGACGTCGAGCGTCCGGGGCATCGGGCTGAGCGCGGGGGTGGCATTCATGGGGACAGATTAGTCGCGGAACATGTTCAGTCCCCGGCCTCATAGTGGTTCCCTACCGTTAAGTATGAGTCACCACCATGTCGCGGGTGACTTCCCCCTGCAAGGCCCACAGCGGCGACATCCCTGCCCTCCTGTCCACCTCGCGCCGGGGCTTCCTGGCAGCAGCGCTCACCGGCGCGGCGCTGACCTTGACCCCGATGACGTTCGCTGCCGCCGACACCGGCACGCAGAAGACCAAGACCATCACTGGCCACCTCGATCCCGGGGCGGCCGACTTCGTCTACCTCCCCGTCGACGTCCCGACCGGCGTCAACCGCATCAGCGTCTCGTACACGTACAGCAAGCCCTCCGTTCCCTCCGGCCTCCTGACGAACGCCTGCGACATCGGCATCTTCGACCAGCGGGGAACCGATCTCCAGGGGAAGGGCTTCCGCGGCTGGTCGGGCGGCTTCCGCACCGAGTTCACCATCAGCGCGTCGGACGCTACACCCGGCTACCTGCCCGGCCCCGTCAGCCCGGGCACGTGGAACGTGGCCCTCGGCCCGTACCAGGTCTCCGAGGACGGCATGGACTACAGCGTCACCGTCACCCTCGACTACGGGCCCGACGGCGCGCCGTACCAGCCGCAGTACCCGCCGCAGGCGATCGCCGGCCGCGGCCCCGGGTGGTACCGCGGTGATGGCCACCTCCACACCGTCTACTCGGACGGCAAGCGCACCCCCGACGAGGTTGCCGCCGGCGCCCGCGCGGCGCGCCTGGACTTCATGATCTCGACCGACCACAACACTCCCGCGTCCCACGGCGTGTGGGGCCCGCTCGCGGGGAACGACCTCCTGATCATGACGGGCGAGGAGGTGACCACGCGCAACGGCCATTACCTCGCCCTCGGCCTCAAGCCGGGCGAGTGGATCGACTGGCGCTACCGCGCCCGCGACAAGGGCTTCGAGGACGCCGCGCAGCTCATCCACTCGTCAGGCGGAATCGTGGTGCCCGCGCACCCGTACTGCCCCTACGTTGCGTGCCGGTGGAAGTTCGGGTACGACGACGCCGACGCCGTCGAGGTGTGGACGGGCCCCTGGACCGTGGACGACGAGTCCTCGGTCAACACGTGGGACTCGATGCTCGTGCACTCGGTCCGGACGAACGGGCGGTGGCTCCCCGCGATGGGCGACAGCGACGCGCACAGCGTCCCGCAGGTCATCGGCCTCCCGCACAACGTCGTCAACGCGGCGGCGCTCTCCCACGACGCCATTCTCGAAGGCATCCGCAGCGGCCGGTCCTGGATTGCCGAGTCCGCCGACGTCACGCTCGACTTCACCGTGAAGTCCGGCGGGAAGACCGCGGGCATCGGCGAGCGCCTCGACGTCGCCCAGGACGCGCCGGTGACGGTGACGGCGACCATCGGCGGCGTGCCGAACGGCGTCGTCCGCTTCATCACCGACGAGGGCCAGACGCAGCAGGTCACACTGCCCGCGTCCGGCCAGGGCTCGAGCACGTGGGTCACGACCCCGCAGCTCGCCGCCTACATCCGCGTCGAGGTCCGCCACCCGAAGAGCGACGGCACGTCCGGGAGCGGCACCGAGATGGGCACCGAGCTTCCGCTCGGCCCCATGGCCGCCCTCACGAACCCCATCTTCCTGGGTTCCAAGTGAGCGAACGACGACGGCGGGTCCCCTCTGTGAGGGCGGCCCGCCGTCGTCGTCCCCGGAACCTT
>NZ_DAIUJO010000035.1:0-35565 GCF_036848755.1 Sinomonas sp.
CACCACCCCACCCAGCACCACCCGGCAAAGAAGCCAACCCCGCACTCACGGAACCCTTCTTGCTCCTACGCGAATCGTTCGACAACCGTTGCCAGCATCTCGCGGCCGTGGTCCTCGAAAGCCGCGTCTCCGACGTCGTGCGCCCACACGATGGTGCCCAGCGACTGAAGGATGTTGTCGAGCCGCCAGGAGTCCATCTCCTCGGCGGGGTCGCGACCGTATGCGGTGAGGAACACCGTGCGGAGGGCCGGACAGACCGCGAAATGGGTGTGCTCGAGTCTCACAAGGTCTGTGACCCATGGTCGGTAGCCGGCGCGGCCGAAGTCGATGATGCCCAGGATCCCTCGGTCCTCGACCCAATTGCGGGGCTGATAGTCGCCGTGCGTCGCATAGAGCGTCCTCGGGGCCTGACGGTGGGCTCTGACGAGACCTTGGACCGCGGTGAGATGGCCGGGCGGCGCGAGGCCCGCGGCTCGCTTGAGGAAGTCGCCGACCTTGTGGACGGCGGCGGGATCGTAGCTTCGGGTCTCCTGAACGGGACGGTGGAGGAGCGCCAAGAGTTCCCCGGCCTGGCTGAAGGCAGCTGACGAGTACTCGTGGCGGCCGCCCTCGACGCGGCGCCCCGGGAGCCACGTCAAGACGACGACGCCTGCTCGGGCGTCGCCGTGGAGGAGATGCGGGGCACGGGCTCCGAGCGACGGTGTCATGCGCTGATGCGCCCTGATCTCGCGTTGGATGTGGTGCGTCGTGGGGCTGGCCTTGACGACGGCGAGTCCTTCGCGCGTGCGCACGCGGAGGACTCGGATGTCCTGGACTCCCCACGACATGTCCTCCTCCAGATGCCATTCGCCGAGCCAATCGTCGAGGAGGCGCAGCTGCTCACGGGAGAGCAGATCGGCAGGTGAGGCGGCCACGGGACCACGCTACGCCCGCCAGAAGCCCCCTGAGAGCGCCATTTGGCCCAAAAATCCTTGAAAACACGCGGAATCTGCTGGCGCGTCGCGCATTAGCTGGTAGTTTCGTCACCAGCAGTTCCGGGCGGACGCCCGCGGGCTGACGTACCAACCGACGTCCAGGAGGACACATGGCTAAGAACCGCAGCGAGCTTGTTGCCGAGGTGGCGGGCAAGACCAACCTCAGCCAGACTGCCGTCAACGGTGTGCTCGACGCACTGTTCGAGGTCTTCGAGAGCTCGGTCGCCAACGGCGAGAAGGTCAGCATCCCGGGCTGGCTCGCAGTCGAGCGCACCGAGCGTGCCGCCCGCACGGGCCGCAACCCGCAGACCGGTGAGGAGATCCAGATTCCGGCTGGCTTCGGCGTCAAGCTGACCGCGGGCTCCAAGCTCAAGGCCGCTGCGTCCAAGTAGCAGCAGCATTTCAGCCCCCGGGGGCGGCGGTTCCTACCGCCGCCCCCGCTGGCTTTTCTGCCCCACCCCTCCAGTCGAGTTCGTGGTGTTATCCACATAGAGCAGGAGCGGGCTACCGGGCTCCTCGGCATCTGGGAGAATAGTCGGGTGCCCAGCTCCACACGATCTGCCCCTGCCCCCTCGAGCACCAACAGCGAGGAGCGCGGAACCGCGAGGGGCTACGTGTACGGGGCGTTGGGCGCGGCGCTGGTGGTCCTTGTCTCGGCGCTTGTGTTCTCGGGTGCCGCCGCTGCCCGGCAGGTCCTCGACCCAGGCACTCTGGTCCGGTGGGGCCTTCCCATTGCTCAGACCGCCCTCAACATTTCGGCGTCGCTCGTGCTCGGTGGTCTGGCTTTCGCGATCGGCATCCTGCCCCACCTTCGGCGCCCCGAGCGAGGGCACCCCGGTCCCCGGGGTGACGGCGCATCGCCTGAAGAGCATCCAGCGTTCGCCCGCGCCCTGCGGATCGCCACCATCGCTTCGCTCGTCTGGACGGCGAGTGCCGTCGCTGTCCTGGTCTTCACCGATTCCGACCTGATCGGGCAGCCCGTTTCGGGAAGCTCCGACTTCACCAAGCAGCTCGTCTTCTACATGACCCAGCTCGATGTCGGCCGAGCATGGCTCGTCACCGTCATCATCGCAGCCACGGTGGGCACCCTTCTGTTCGCGGTGCGCTCTCTCACGGGCCTCGCGCTCACCTTTGTGCTCGCCGTCGGCGGCCTCGTCCCGATGGCTCTCATCGGCCATTCCGCGAGCTCGGGCGACCACGAGGCGGCCGTGAACTCGCTCGGCCTTCATCTGGTGGGCGCGGGGCTGTGGGTGGGTGGCCTCGGGGTGTTGGCGCTCCTCGGGGGAACCCTCGCGGGGCGGATCCGCACTGTGTCCGGCCGGGCGGCCTCGGGGCCGGACCTGCTCGAAGCCGTTCTGCGCCGCTACTCCGCACTCGCCCTGTCCTGCTTCATCCTCGTCGTCGCATCCGGCATCATCAACGCTTCCCTGCGCGTCCCCAGTTGGGACGCCTTGTTCGGGACGTCCTACGGCCAGCTCATCGTCGGCAAGGTGGTGTTCGCCGTCGTCCTCGGGGGGATCGGCTACATGCACCGGCGGTGGGTCATCCCACAGCTCTCCCGGGGTGCCTCGCCGAGGCGAGTGCTGTGGCAGCTCATCGGAGTCGAGGCGGTCGTCATGGGTGGTGTGTCCGGCCTTGCCGTCGCGCTGAGCCGTTCCGCGCCGCCCCAGCCCGCGTCATACGCTTCGAACGCGTCGCCGGCGTTCATACTTTCCGGCTACGACCTTCCGCCCGAACTGACCACGGCGCGGTGGTTCACCGAGTGGCGTCCGGATTGGCTCTGGATCGCGATCGCAGTCTTCGGCGCCGTGGCCTACGCCCTCGGTCTCCTGAAGATGCGACGGCGCGGAGACTCCTGGTTCTGGCCTCGGAGCGCCTCGTGGTACGTCGGGCTCGTCGTGCTGACGTACATCACGAGCGGGCCTCCTGCCGTGTACGGGCGTGTGCTGTTCTCGGCGCACATGGTCGACCACATGATGCTCACCATGGTCGCGCCTCTCTTCCTCGTGCTCGGCTCGCCCGTCACGCTCGCCCTCAAAGCGCTTCAGCCCCGTCAGGACGGCAGTCGAGGACTGCGCGAGTGGATCCTCGTGTTCGTGCATTCGTGGTGGTCGAAGCTCATCACGCACCCGCTGTTCGCCGCGGCCAACTTCGCCGGCTCGATCATCATCTTCTACTACTCGGACCTGTTCGGGTACGCGATGCGGGATCACATTGGGCACGAGCTCATGAACGTCCACTTCACGCTCACGGGCTACATCTTCATCCTCACGATGATCGGTTCGGACCCGCTGCCGCGCCGCGCCCCCTACCCGCTGCGACTTCTCCTCCTTTTCGCGACGATGGCCTTCCATGCTTTCTTCGGCGTTACCCTCATGGGATCCAATGTGCTGCTCCAACCGACCTACTTCGGCAACCTCGGCCGGCCGTGGGGCCTCTCGGCCATTGCGGACCAGCAGCAGGGAGGCGCCGTGGCCTGGGGAATCGGGGAGATCCCGACTCTTGCCGTCGCCATCGGGGTTGCCCTCATGTGGTCGCGCTCGGACGCGCGCGAGACAAAGCGGCGCGACCGCGCCGCCGACCGCGATCACGACGCCGAGCTCGAGGCGTACAACGCGATGTTCAACAAGCTTGAGGAAAGGGACCGCGGCCGCGGCTTGTGACGCGCGGCTACGGAACCGGATGAGCGCCGGAACAAAGCCCTCGATAATGGGGTTGCCCCTAAAGACCCTCCATCCGCAGACACGTCAGGAGTGCCCGTGACCGCCGATTCCGCCGAGTCCGTCAGCGCCAGCACCGCTGGGCTGCGCACAACCCACCGCGTGCGCGCGAGCGAGCTGGCTGGCCGGGGCTGGCTCAACACCGGCGGCACGGAACTCGATCTCGCGTCGCTGCGCGGCAAGATCGTGGTCCTGGACTTCTGGACGTTCTGCTGCATCAACTGCCTCCACGTCCTCGACGAGCTGCGCCCGCTCGAGGAGAGGTACAGCGACGTCCTCGTGACCGTCGGCGTCCACTCGCCGAAGTTCGAGCACGAGGCGGATCCGGTCGCGCTCGCCGCAGCAGTCGAGCGGTACGAGATCCACCATCCCGTGCTCGATGATCCCGATCTCCTCACGTGGCAGGCCTACACAGCCCGGGCCTGGCCGACCCTCGTCGTCGTCGACCCCGAGGGCTATATCGTTGCGCACCTCTCCGGGGAGGGTCACTCGGCAGGTCTGGGGGTGCTCGTCGAGGAGCTCATCGCGGAGCACGCCGCGAAGGGCACTCTCCACCGCGGCAACGGCCCCTACGTCGCGCCCGAGCCCGTCTCGCGCACCCTCCGCTTCCCGGGCCAGACCGTCCCGCTCGAGAACGGCAATTACCTCGTGGTCGATACGGGGCACCATCGTCTGGTCGAGCTGCGTGCCGACCTCGAAACGGTTCAGCGCGTCATCGGCTCCGGCACGAAAGGCCACACGGACGGCGCCGCCGAGTCAGCCCAATTCAATGAGCCGCAGGGCGTCGCGATCCTGCCCGCCGACGTGTCGTGGCAGACGGGCTACGACGCCATCGTCGCGGACACAGTCAACCACCGTCTCCGCGGCGTGACGCTCAGCTCGGGCCATGTCCAGACGGTGGCGGGCAACGGAATCCAGCGCCTGCTCGACGCGGGTCCGGCTCGCGTCGACGGCGACGGCGCGGGCGCGTGGGCCAGCGGACGGGCGACGACGAAGGCGGGCCCGGATGCCACGGGCACCGCTTCGGTGGCCGCCGCGATCGACGACGACGCCGCCTCCCTCGGTTCGCATGCGACCGACTACGCGGGGGACTCCTTCGACATCGGCTACGTGGGTCACGGCACCAGGGTCTCGCTCTCATCCCCGTGGGACGTCGTGTGGAGCGAGAAGCTGCGGAAGGTCGTCATCGCGATGGCGGGCACGCATCAGCTCTTCACCTTCGACCCGCTGACGGACGAGGTCGCGATTCTTGCGGGTTCGGGGCTTGAGGGTCTGCTTGACGGTTCGGGTCCGGAAGCCTGGTTTGCTCAGCCGTCCGGGCTCGCTGCCGACGCGGAAGGCAACCTTTGGGTCGCTGACTCGGAGACGTCGGCGCTTCGCCATGTGCTTCTCGGCACCGAGTCCGGGCGATCGGGTGTGCGGGTCGAGACAGCCGTCGGGAAGGGCCTCTTCGACTTCGGCTTCCGGGACGGCGCGGCGGGTGAGGCTCGCCTCCAGCACCCGCTCGGGGTCGCGGTGCTCCCCGACGGCTCGGTCGCCGTCGCCGACACCTACAACGGCGCCGTCCGCCGGTACGACCCCTCCGCGCAGACGGTCTCGACGCTGTCGCGGGGCCTCGCGGAGCCGAGCGACGTCGTCGTCGTTCGCCCTGAGGAGGGCGAGCCGCTGCTCCTCGTGACCGAGAGCAATCGCCATCAACTCTCCCTCGTCCCGATCCCGAAGGATGCACAGCAGGTCGACGAGGGAGCGAGCCGGACGCAGCGCCCGAGGTCGGCTCTCGCGCCCGGGGCACTCGGCCTGACGGTCCGCTTCAAGGCTCCGACAGGCCAGAAGCTCGACGAGCGCTGGGGCGATCCCACGCAGCTCAAGATCTCGTCGACTCCGCCTGAGCTCCTCCGCAGTGGCGCTGGAACGTCACAGGGTCTCCTGCGCACGCTCGAGCTCAACCCCGCGGTCACCGAGGGCGTCTTGCACATTACCGCCCGAGCGGCGGCATGCGACGGCGCTCCAGGCGAGGAGATTCCGGACCACGCCGCGTGCCACCTGTACCAGCAGGACTGGGGCATCCCGGTCGTGCTGCAGGAGGGCGCCGAGTCGGAGCTCGTGCTGGACCTGCGCGGAATGAACTGAGCGCGGACGAGCGGCCCGAAGGCCCGCCACCTTGCCGGGCCTTCGGGCGAGCCGTCAGCCGATCACGGGAGTCATCGTGATCGTCGTGCCCGAAACGCTGAGATCAACCCTGAAGATGAAGTCGGTCTCGATATTCAACTGGCTGACCTGACCAGTGAACAGGTCGATCTGCCGCGCGGTCAGGCGGGCTTTCCCGGACAGCGGCGAGACGGTCCATTGGCCGCTGAAAGGCGTGACGCTCGCGCTCGGATACTGAGTGATCGACCACGCGATGGTGCCATCGACAATCCGATTGTCCGTCGAATAGGAGAACGGGCAATCCGGCTGCAACCGCTGTTGGGAGGACGCCGTCTTGGCGCATTGGTCGAGGAAGTCCTTGGCCTTCGCGTTGATGGCAGTGGTGAGGGCCGGGGTGGCTTTGGTGTCGAGCGAGAGCGACTCTTGGCTCGTCCTCTGTGGGACGACCGTCGTGACGGGCGCGGCGGCGAAATACTCTCCTGGGAGTGAGCCGACGTAGCTCCCCGGATAGAAGACGGGAAAGGAATTCCTGCCAGAGGGCATGTTCACCGCGGCGCCGTTGATGGTGGCGCGCGCCGAATTCACCACCGACGCCTGGAGGGTCGGCAGTTGGCCCGGGACAATGCTCCACCGGGGGAAGAACAGCCAGTCCGAGCCCGTCTGCTCCACGAGGAAATCGCTCCGGTAGCTCTTGCCGCCGGACGTGAAAGTCACTGGCACGGTCTCCCTGCCATTGCCTGCCGACTGGGCCGTCCCCACGTTGAGATCGCGGATTCGGGACATCGAGTCGCGCAGCGGAGCGCCGTTGAGGAGCGCAGCGCTCCCGGACGGCACCTGGGCGTGCAGGGCTCCCAGTGCCCGGCCGCCGTCGCCCGCTTGAAGCGCGTCGAGGTAGGCGTGGACCGGCTGGTCCGGACCCTGCGTGCCGGCTACTGCCAGAATCGAGACGATCGCGGCGATCACGGCGAGCACGAGGCCCAGTCCCCAGAGCAGCGCGACCCGCAGCGGGCTCGCGGGCTTGCGTGTTCCCCGAGCCAGGGACGGTGCGCTCACCGGCCGCTCGTCGTGGCCTCGGCCACGCACGGGGAAAGCGTGCGGATGTCGGTCGAAGTCAGAGCAAGCATGTCGCTAGCCTAACGGCCAGCGGCTTTCAGGCCATCTCGGGTACAGATACTTCAGCCCACACCCGCTTCTGGTACAGCTAATTTCCCCTCTCCCGCTTTCGGGTACGACGGCGCCGCGCACCTTCTCAGCGGAAGCCGCCGCTCGTCGTCGTTCGCCAGGAGATTTCGTTGAAGGCCGGGGCTTATCTGTACCAGAGAAGGCTTAGGCCGGTGAGTATCTGTACCCGAAACGAATGGGGGTGGGGGAGGCTGGACGGTCAGGCGCTGCTGCCGGCGTCAGGAGAGGAGCGCCGCCATGATCGCCATCGCCGGGACGGCCAGGACTGTCGTGATGAGGACCGTGTCCTTCGCGACGACCAGACCGTGCTGGTAGCGCTGGGCCGCGACATAGACGTTCTGCGCCGTGGGCAAGCCGGTGGTGACCACGGCCGCGAACAGTGCGTGGCCCCCGAGGCCGAGGGCGAACCGAGCGAAGGCGAACGCGATGAGCGGGTGCACCACGAGCTTGAGCACCGAGGCGAGCAGGGTGTCGAAGCGACGGCCGTCGTCGGCGCGGAGGGGGCGGGAACCGTGGAGGGAAATTCCGAAGGCCATGAGGATGGCTGGGATGGCGGCACCGCCGATGAGGTGGATCGGCTGCATGATGAGGTCGGGGAGCTTCCATCCCGTCCCTGCCAGCACGAGGCCGATGGCGGAACCGACGATGTTCGGGTTCGTCACGACGGGCAGCACGAACTGGAGTGCGCGCGCGGCCCCGGGCTTCGCGGTCGAGGTCGTGCCATCCAGAATGAGCAGGTACGACGGCGTGAGCAGCGCGAGCTGGAAGATCAGCAAGGGTGCCACGTAGCTGGCGCTGCCCAACACGAACACTGCGATGGGGATGCCCAGATTCCCAGAGTTGGCTATCGACGAGCTCATTGAGGCGATGAGGGCCTCCGGCAGCTCGCGACGACGGATGAACCGGAATGCGCCGAACGAGACGATTCCGACCAGAGCAGAGCTCACCGTGATGACGAGCAGGTGCGACGAGAAGACGGTACGGAGGTCTGCGTTGCTGAGTGTGTCGAGCAGGAGCGCGGGGCTTGCGACGAAGAACGAGAGGCGGCTGAGTACGACCTGCGCCCCCTCGCCCAGAAGCTGCTTCCGGGCGACGAACCACCCAGTGCCGATGATCGCCCAGACGACGAAGAACCCGGACAGGACGCCTAGCACGGCGCCCCACCGTGTGTTCCAAGGCCAGTCCTTTGCACGGGGTACAGACTAGAGCACACGCATCAGCGCGCAGAAACCGATTTCACATAGCGGCCACGCAGCTCCGCCGGAGCCGCGTTAGTTGAGGTGGGCCTGGATCGCGAAGGGTGGCCGCATGAGGCCGGGGGTGAGGCCGTCCGCAGGATCGCTGCCAAGCTCGACGACCTTGTTCTCGGCGTCCACGTGGACGACTGTCGGCACGTACTCCCGTGCCTCCTGATCGCTCATCGAGGCGTAGCTGATGAGGATGACGAGGTCACCCTCGTGGACCAGGTGCGCGGCCGCGCCGTTGATCCCGATGACGCAGGACCCGCGCTCGCCCGCGATGGTGTAGGTCTCGAGCCGTGCCCCGTTCGTGACATCGACGATCGAGACGAGCTCGCCCGGCAGGATGTCGGCGGCTTCAAGCAGGTCCAAGTCAACCGTCACCGAGCCGACGTAGTGCAGGTCGGCATGTGTGACCGTCGCGCGGTGGATCTTCGACTTGAACATTGTGCGGTTCATCGCAAGCAAGTCTACTCCGGGGCTCTCGGGAGCGCCGTGGCGAGGCTCACGTGCTAGGTGCGGCTGAGCGTCCTTCCCATGATCGCGTCCGTGAGGGCGTCCACAGCCGCCGAGTTGGCGAGCGGATTGCGGACCAGCGTGAACTCGACGTCGCCGACCGGCGGGAGGTCGAAGCGGCGCGTGATGATCGAGAGGTCCTCGGGGACCAGTGTGGTCGGCATGACGCCGATGCCCAAGCCTGCCCGCACCGCAGCCAGGACGCCGGCAATCTGCTTGGTGCTGCACGTGACCTTCCAGGTGCGGCCGCTCGCTTCGAGGGCGTCGATCGCGAGGGTCCTGCTCAGGCTGGGGGCGGGATAGACGACGAGCGGGACCGGCTGGTCACGCTCGAGGACGGTCTGCTCGACGCCGACCCAAGAGAACACATCGTGCCGCACGACCGTCCCCTCCTGTGCTCCGGCGACCCATTTGATGAACACGAGGTCCAGCTGGCCAGCTTTGAGCCGCCGATGGAGATCATCACTCTGGCTGACCGTGAGTTCGAGATTGAGCTGGGGATACGCGCGTCGGAATTCGCGCAGGATCTTGGGCAGGCCCGTGATGGCGAGATCGTCCGCGGTGCCGAAGCGGAGACGTCCGCGCATGGCCGACCCACGGAAATAGCGAAGGGCTTCGTCATGGGCGGCGAGGATCGTGCGGGCGAAGCCGGCCATGGCGTCGCCGTTGTCGGTCAGGCGGACCCCGTGGGTGTCGCGGATGAGGAGCCCGCGCCCCGCTGCCTTCTCGAGTTTCGCGACATGTTGGCTCACGGTCGGCTGCGCGATCCCCAAGCGTTCGGCCGCGAGCGTGAAGCTGAGGTGCTCGGCGACGGCGAGGAAGCTGCGGAGATGGACCGGATCGAACATGTCTCCCATCCTTCCCGCCCGAATTGCAGAACGCAATAGCTCTTATATGGCAAATAACCTTCCGCAATGGTTTCCTACGTGCCTAGCGTGGAATTACTCGAACGCTCAACTGACCCGAACGAAACTCCAGGACTCTTCCGTGACCTCGCCCAGCTCCGCCATGCCCTCTTCCGCGTCCGACTCCATCCGAGCTTCACGCCCCCCGAGCCCAGCGAACCCGGCTACCGAGCCCATCGCGCTCATCCCCGAGCGCCTCCCGTGGCGCCACACGTTCATCTCGCTCCGGGTGCACAATTACCAGCTCTTTGCCATTTCGAATTTCATTGCCGTCATCGCCGTGTGGATGCAGCGCATCTCCCAAGACTGGCTCGTCCTTCAGCTCTCCGGCTCCGTCGCCGCCGTCGGCATCACGGTCGCTATGCAGTTCACGCCGGTTCTCCTGCTCGGCCCGTGGGGAGGGCTCATGGCCGACCGCTTCTCGAAGCGGCGCCTCCTCCAGATCTGCCAAGCGACAGCCGGACTCTGTGCCGGGACCCTTGCGGCCCTCGCGCTCACGCATTCCCTCCAGGTGTGGCATGTGTACGCCATCGCCGTCGTCCTCGGGCTCGTGACAGTGCTCGATCAGCCGTCACGCCAGGTATTCGTCAACGAGCTCGTGGGCCCCCAGTACCTGCGCAACGCAATCAGCATGAATTCGACCATCTTCCAGCTCGGCGGTCTCATCGGGCCTGCCGTCGCGGGTGGCCTGCTTTCGGCCGTCGGAGGCGGATACGCCTTCGCCTTCAACGCCGTCGCGTGCACGATCACCGTCGTCATGCTCTCGTTGCTCCGGGTGGACGAACTGCACACCGCGCCCCCCACCCCCAAGTCGAAGGGCATGGTGCGCGAGGCCGTCCGCTACGCGTGGAAGAAGCCGACGATCCGCTGGCCGTGGGTGCTCGCCGGCGCCGTCGCGGTCTTCGCTCTGAGCCTGCCTGTGCTGCTTGCGGGCTATGCGGACCACGTCTTCGGAATCGGCGCGGGCGGCTACGGCCTGCTCAACGCACTCGTTGCGCTGGGCTCGGTCACAGGAGCAGTGGCCTCGGCCCGGCGTCGGCTTCTGCAGCTCAGGACGGTTGTGCTCGGCGCTGGGCTGTACGGTGCCCTGCTTGCACTTGCGTCCTTCGTGCCGTCGCTTCCTGTCTTCGCCGCGCTCATGGCAGTCTCCGGATTCTGCGCCCTGACTTTCCTGACCTCGGCGAACCAGCTCGTCCAGACGAGCGCGAACATGGCGATCCGGGGCCGCGTCATGAGCCTCTACACCATGGTGCTCATGGGGGGCCAGGCGCTCGGCGGCCCGATGCTCGGGGGGCTTGCCCAGCTGTGGGGAACGCGCTGGGCGCTTCTCCTCGGCGGGGCCGCGCCCGCCGTCGTCGCCGGCCTGCTGGCCCTCTGGCTGCGCGGCCGCCGCGAGGGCTGAACCAGCCGGCGGACGCGGCGGCCCCGCCGCGTCCCGCCCCGGGCGGCCCCGCCGCGCCCCCGCCCCAGGGCGGACGTGCCGCGTCCCGCCCGGTCATGGAGTGCAGCCGGGCGGGACGCAGGGGAAAGCGGATGGTCAGGCGGTGTGCGCAGCCGGGCGCCCTTCGTGGGCCGCGGAACGGTCGGCCGTGTCGAGCGCGTCGAGGGTGAGCCGTGAGGTTTCACGCGTGGCCCATGTTGCGATGGCAGAGACGACGGCGAGTCCTAGCGTCAGGCTGCCGATGATCAGCGGGACGTTTGCGGACCCGGGAGGGGCGATGAGCGTGAAGACCGTCGGCAGGAACGCAACGATGAGGAGGCCGATGTTCTGCGAGACCGCAAAGCCGGTGACTCGCGTGCGGGTGGGAAAGAGCTCCTGGAAGAAGCTCGCGAACGTCGCGTTCCACATCTGGTAGAGCACGCCCCACATGAGGACGGCGAGCACGAGCGTGAGCGGGACGTTCTTCTGGCTGATGGCCCAGAGGTACGCGAAGGAAAGCACGCCCGAGCTGAGGGAGCCGAAGATCATCAGGGGGCGGCGGCCGATCCGGTCCGAGAGCTTGCCGAAGAAGGGGATGAGGATGACGGCAACGATGTTGGCCATGACGGGCATCCACAGGTAGGTTGCCGGGCTCATCTTGATCCCGTACGAAGGCTGCGTGGCGTATGCGGTCCCAAAGACGGCCGCAGTCGTGCCGATGACGTTCGTGAGCCCCATGAGGATGGCGCGGAAGACGGTCCAGCCGCTCTCACGGATGACCTGTACGACGGGGGCCTTGGGGACCACATGCTCCTTGGCCTCCCGAAGGAACACCGGCGTCTCGGCGACGCGGCGACGAATGAGGTAGCCGGCGACGACGACGAGGGCGCTGAGCAGGAAGGGCACGCGCCAGCCCCAGGAATGGAAAGCCGCGGTGGGCAGCATCGCGGAGAGCGGGATGAAGGCTGCGGAGGCCAGAATGCTGCCCGCCTGCGTGCCTTGAAGGCTGAAGCTCGTGTAGAAGCCGCGGCGCCCTGCGGGGGCATGCTCGGCGATGAGCGCGCTCGCACCGCTCAGCTCGCCCGCCACGGCGAAGCCTTGGACGAGGCGCAGCGCCACGAGAAGGATCGGGGCGAGCAAGCCGACCTGGCTGTACGTGGGGAGGAGGCCGACAGCGAACGTCGAGACTCCCATCAGCAGCAGCGCGAAGACGAGGACGTTCTTGCGGCCGTGGCGGTCGCCCCAGTTGCCGAGGACGAAGGCGCCGATAGGCCGCGCGACATAGCCGACGGCGTAGGTCGCCAGGGACGCGACGAGCGCCACCGTGGGGTTTCCGCTCGGGAAGAAGATCGATGGGAAGACAAGGGCGGCGGCGGAGGCGTAGATGGAGAAGTCGTAGTACTCCAGGGTGCTGCCGATCCAGCCGCTGAGCGCCGCGCGGCGCGGCATCGTGCGTGAGTCTGCAGCGGGGTGTGCGGATTGCCCGCGCACTTCGTCGTGCATGTGAGACCCTCCTCGGTCATCGTGACTATGGTGCTCGTCCGGTGCCTTGAACCTCGGTGCAGACTGGCCGGATTGCGTTTGGTAAGCGCTTTCCAATGAACCACGTCACACTCTCGGTGTCAATCCCGGGAGCCACCCGGAGGGCCCGCGGTACGGTCGGTATCGGCTGGAAGTAAGGCTGCGTGCGCCAGCGGGCTTTGTAGCGTGAAGGTGTCGGGCTAACGTCTAGCTGTAGGCGTGGGCTCGACCTTTCTCCGGGCGAGACATCTTCGGAGAGAGGAGGCGGCGTTGGCACAGGAATCGGGGCTGCCAGCAGGGGGCAGCCGGCGGCGCAAGCCCAGCATCACAGACGTGGCGCGTATCGCCGGGGTGTCGTATCAGACTGTCTCGCGCGTCATCAACAACGCTCCCGACGTGAGCGCGGCAACCCGAGGGCGCGTTCTCCAGGTCATCCAAGAAGTGGGCTACCGGCGGAACCGGACGGCCACTGCGCTCGTCACGAACCGCTCGACGGTCATCGGGATCCTCACCGACGGCTCTCCACGGTTCGGGCCGGTCGGCACGCTCATGGCCTTGGAGAGCCTCGCGCGGCAGAACGGGTATGCCTCGACGGTCGTCACGGTCGAGGAGCCCTACGCGGAGACAGTGCCGAAAGCGCTGGACACCCTGGACGACGTGGGGGTCGACGGCATCATCGTCATCGCTCCGCGCCTGGCCCTGGCTGCCGCCGTCTGGAACGCGGACGTCCGTGTGCCGGTCGAGATGATCGCTGCGGGGGCCTCCTCCACACCCAACGTCTTCACCTACTCCGAGAATCAGGAATTGGGCGCCCGCATGGCGACTCAGCATCTGATCGACCTCGGCCATACAGACATCGCCCACGTCGCGGGATCCATGGAATGGTTCGACGGGCGCGTGCGCAAACGTGGCTGGGAAGCCGCGATCCGAGATGCCGGACTCGTGCCGGGGCTCTGCGTCGAGGGCGACTGGAGCCCGAAGTTCGCGTACGAGACCGGGCTGCGCCTGGTTTCGGAGGGAAGGGTCCCGCAGGCGATCTTCGCCGTGAGCGACCACACCGCGCTCGGCCTCATCCGTGCTTTCGCCGAGAATGGCGTCCGCGTCCCTGAGGACGTGAGCATCGTGGGCTTCGACGATGTCGAAGGCTCGGACTACTTCCTGCCACCGCTCACGACTGTGCGGCAGGACTTCCCCGCGCTCGCCCGGGCGAGCATGGACGTACTCCTGGGGGCCATGGAGGGCCGCGAGGTCGACAGGACCCCAAGTGTGCCAACGCTCGTCGTCAGGGCGAGCACCCTCCCAGCACGCCTTCGCTGCACCCCCTGACCCGGACGCTTCGGCCCTCAAGAGGACGCTCGGCATTTCAAGATTTCTGTGAGGCTTGACACGTGGGGCCGTGAACGTTCACGATAGATTCACCGTGAACGTTCACGGAAGGACTCGAGGAAGAGGAGAGGAGCCGCGGTGCGAGCAGAGAACCTGGTCCAAGCCCTTCGGCTCCGCTCGGACGTCGAGATCAGCGGGGCCGATGGCGAACAGTTGAGCAACGCAGCGCGGCTGCTGCTGAAGGCCCCCGGAGCGGACAAGGACATCGCCGAGGGCGTGCGTGCGTTCGTCCCCGAGAGCTCCTCGGCAGTGGTCGGCGTCATCCACGAAGGAGCCCTGTGGGCAAGCCTGGTTGTCACGGCCGACCGTTCGGGCTCGTTCATGTCGGCGACGACGGTGGACCCCGAGGGAATCCGATTCCCCGGCGACATGGCCAGCGTCTCCTCCGAAGCGGTCGCCTGGGTCAACGCACACCACGGCCCGTGCGCCCTCGGACTCTTCTTCGACAAGCCCTACGCCGAGGCATTCGTTGATGCCTCCGACAAGGCGGCTGCCATTCGTGCCGCCTCGGCCGCCGGCAGGCTCGTCCTGTCGCCGGTCCCTCCGGCTCTCGCGCTCGCCCTCGCCTGAGCTCCGCTTCAGAACCAAACCACTAACCCCGATCCCGACGGCCCGGACCACCGACCTCCTGCCGAGCCGTCGCCACCCTTTGCCTCCCCGACAGGACTGGAGACCACCATGATTCGCAGAACAGCCTTCCTCGCGGCCGCCGCGGCCATCACGCTCGCGGCTGCCGGGTGCAGCAGCTCATCGACGAGCGACTCCGGGGGAACGGATTCCTCCGTGTCCCAGAAGGCGGAAGCAGCCCTGAAGCAGGTGACCGGGCAGGTCCTCAGCAAGGGGCCCAATGGCGAGACCCCGACTCCCGCCTCCGCAGCCGACTTGACGCCAGACGAGATCGCGAAGGTCAAGGCCATGGGGGCCACGGCGGCGATCGTGATGCACTACGGCGGCAACGACTGGGCGACGGCGCAGATCGCCGGCCTGAAGAGCGAGTTCGAAAAGCTCGGCATCAAGGTCATCGCCACGACCGACGCGGACTTCAAGCCGGACAAGCAGGTCTCGGACCTTGAGACCGTGATGACCCAGAAGCCGAACATCATCGTCTCGATTCCCACCGACCCGGTGGCGACCGCGACCGCGTACAGGAAGGCCGCCCAGGCCGGGACCAAGCTCGTCTTCATGGACAACGTCCCGCAGGGCTTCACTGCAGGGAAGGACTATGTCTCGGATGTGTCGGCAGACAACTACGGCAACGGGGTAGTCTCGGCGCACGAGATGGCAAAGGCCCTCGGCGGCAAGGGCAAGATCGGCGTCATCTTCCACCAGGCCGACTTCTTCGTGACCCAGCAGCGCTACCAGGGGTTCAAGGACACCATCACCAAGGACTACCCCGGCATCCAGATCGTCGAGGAGAAGGGCATCGCCGGTCCAGACTTCGCCGGCGACGCGCAGGCCGCTGCGAACGCGATGCTGAGCAAGCATGCGGACCTCGCGGGCATCTGGGGGGTGTGGGACGTCCCGGCCGAGGGCGTGATGGCGGCGGCCCGCGCGGCCGGACGCCAAGACCTCAAGATCGCGACGGAGGACCTCGGCAAGAACGTCGCGATCGCGCTCGCGAAGAACGAGCTCGTCGTCGGGCTCGGAGCGCAGCGCCCGTTCGACCAAGGGGTGACGGAGGCGCTCCTTGGCGCCGGATCCCTCCTCGGCAAGAAGGAACCCGCATACGTGGCGCTGAGCGCGCTGCCCGTGGACCACTCCAACGTCCTCGACGCGTGGAAGCAGGTCTACCACGCCGACGCGCCCACGGACCTCCAGAGCTCGTACAAGAACTAGCGGGCGGAAGCAGCAGAAGCAGTCGGGCGGGGGCCTGATGCCCCCGCCCGGGAGGGACAACCCATGAACACCCCAGACAACGCCGTCGAGATGCGGTCCATCTCCAAGGGCTTCAACGGGATTCCGGTCCTGAAGGAGGTCGACTTCGAAGTCCGCAGAGGCGAAGTGCACGCCCTGGCGGGCGGCAACGGCGCCGGCAAGTCCACCCTCATGAAGATCCTGCAGGGCGTCTACCAGGCAGATGCCGGCGAGATCCTCATCGACGGGAAGCCAGCCGCCATCAATTCCATCCAGGACGCGAAGGCCGCCGGGATCGGAATGGTCTTCCAGGAGTTCAGCCTCGTGCCGAGCCTGACGGTCGCGCAGAACATCTTCCTCGCCTCGGAGCCGCTGGCCGGCGGCTTCATCGACGACCGCGAGGCCGTGCGCCGAGCCAGGAAGCTCTTCGACGAGATGGAGGTGCGGGTAGACCCCAAGGCCGAGGTCTCCCGCCTCGGCACGGCGTACTGGCAGCTCACGGAGATCGCCAAGGCCCTGTCCCAGAACGCGACGGTGCTCATCATGGACGAGCCGACCGCGAGTCTGGCCAGGCACGAGACCGAGGCGCTCTTCGAGCTTATCGATCGACTCAAGGCCCGCGGCATCTCGGTCATCTACATCTCCCACCGCATGGACGAGGTGTACCGGATCGCGGACCGCATCACGATCCTGCGCGACGGCCGCCGGCTGCTCACGGAGCCCCTGTCCAGCGTGACGCCCGAGCAGATCGTCGAGGGCATCGTGGGCAAGAAGATCGAGGGGCAGCTCGCCTACCGCGAACGCCAGCATGCGGCGCACGACGGCGTCCCGCTGCTGGAGGTGCGCGGTCTCACCTCGGGCGCCAAGGTGCGGGACGTCTCGTTCGCACTGCAGCCCGGGGAAATCCTGGGACTCGCAGGCCTCATGGGCAGCGGACGCACGGAACTGGCCCGCGTGCTGTTCGGCATCGACAAGGCCACGAGCGGCGAGATCCTCATCAAGGGCAAGAAGGTCACGATCGGCTCGCCCAAGCAGGCGATCGCGGCCGGGCTCGCCCTGATCCCGGAGGACCGGCGCGCACAGGGCCTCGTCCTGGAGCACTCCGTGCGCGACAACCTGCTGCTCCCGCTCCTCGGAAACATCAGCCGCGGCCCGCTCCTGGACGTCGGCGAGGGCAAGAGGCTCTCGTCGTCGCTCATCGAAAAGCTCGCTGTGAAGGTCGCCCACCCGAACCGGCCCGTCAGGCTCCTCTCGGGCGGCAATCAGCAGAAGGTGGTCATCGCCAAATGGCTGGGCACCGACCCTGAGGTGCTCATCCTCGACGAGCCGACGGCCGGCGTCGACATCGGCACGAAGAGCGAGATCCTCGACATGATCCGGGACCTGGCGAGCACCGGCAAAGCGGTCATCGTCATTTCCTCCGAATACCCCGAACTCCTTGCGGTGAGCGACCGAGTCCTCGTCCTCAAGGAAGGTTCCATCATCCAAGACCTGCCTCGCGGCGACATCGCCGACGAGGAGTCCCTCCAACTCGCAGTCCAGGGAGTCTGACATGAGCAAGACAGCCCCCGCGGCCACCATCGAGACGTCGGCGACGCCGAACTTCGGCGAGATGCTGAGGAAGCTCGACTGGCGTCGCTACGTCATCTACATCGGCTTCGTCGTGGTCTTCGCGTTCTTCGCGATCCTCCTCCGCGACCAGGGCTTCCTGTCCGCGGTCAACCTGCTGAACATCTTCCGGCAGACCGCGACCATCACCGTGATCGCCGTCGGGATGACGTACGTCATCTCGTGCGCCGAGATCGACCTCAGCGTCGGGTCCACCGCCGGCCTCTCCAGCGTCGCCACCGCGATGGCCATCTCCCAGTGGGGCCTCGTGCCGGGCATCCTGGCAGGCCTCGCCATGGGCGCCATCGTCGGTGCCATCAACGGCGGCCTCGTGAGCCTCCTGGGCATCCCCTCGTTCCTCGTCACCCTGGGCATGATGGGCATCGCAGTCGGCGCCGCCCAGTGGGTCACGGCGTCGGCGCCGCAGCCGATCCTCGACGACACCTTCAACAACATCTTCGGCTCCGGCAACATCGGCCCTGTCCCAGGCCTGGTCCTGTGGTCCGCGCTCTTCGTGGCAATCGGCGCCGTCGTCCTGTCCCGCACGAAGTTCGGCCGGCAGGTCCTGGCCACCGGTGGCAACCGCACCGCGGCCGACTTCACCGGCATCAACACCAAGCGCATCAAATTCCAGGTCCTGCTCATCTCCGGCATCGTCGCGAGCATCGCCGGCATGCTCTACGCCGGACGCCTCCAGTCCGGGCGCTTCCAGTGGGGCACGGGTGACGAGCTCTCGGCGATCGCCGCCGTGATCCTCGGGGGCACCAGCCTGTTCGGTGGCTCGGGCACGGTGATCGGCACGCTGTTCGGCTCCCTCCTGATCGGGCTGATCAACAACGGCCTCATCCTCGCCGGGCTCGACAGCAGCCAGCAGCAGGTCGTCCGCGGCGCGATCATCATCCTGGCCGTCGCCCTGGCCCGGAAGAAGTAGCCGTGGCCGGCAGACTTCGCTCCGGGATCATCGGCACGGGCTTCATGGGCGAGGTCCATGCGCACGCGGTGCGGGCCGCGGGCGGGACGGTGAGCGCCGTCGCCGGCCGGACGACGGCGGGTGCCGAGCGAGCTGCCCCCGCCCTGGGTGCGCTGCACCCGGCAGCATCGCCGGAGGCTCTCATCGAGCGCGACGACGTCGACGTCGTCCACATCTGCACCCCCAACGCGACGCACGCCCGGTACGCGAAGATGGCCATCGCGGCCGGCAAGGCCGTGATCTGCGAGAAGCCCCTCGCGACGTCGGCACACGACGCCGCCGAGCTCGCCGACCTGGCCCACCGGCAGGGAACCGTCGCGGCGGTGCCGTTCGTCTACCGCTTCTACCCCGCCGTCCGCGAAGCCCGCGCCCTCGTGGCGAGGGGTGATGCCGGAAGGCTCTGGCTCCTGCACGGCTCCTACCTCCAGGACTGGCTCGCGGACGGCGACGCCACGAACTGGCGGGTCGATCCGGCAGCCGGCGGCGCCTCCCGCGCCTTCGGCGACATCGGCGTCCACTGGTGCGACCTCATGGAGTTCGTCACCGGTCAGCGGATCACGCGGCTTGTCGCTTCGACATCCCAGGCGTTCGCGGAGCGAGGGGGCGACGGCGCCTCCTTCCCCGTGGCCACGGAGGACGGCGCGGCCGTGCTGTTCGAGACCGATCAAGGTGCCACGGGGTCCGTGGTCGTCAGCCAGGTCAGCCCGGGCCGCAAGAACCAGCTCTGGTTCTCCTTTGACGGCACCGAGGCGTCGCTGAGCTTCGACCAGGAGCAGCCAGACACGCTCTGGGTCGGCCGGACGGACGCCGCCTCGCGGATCGCCGTCGGCCCCGACACCCTCGCGACCGAGGGCGGCAGGCGGTACGCCCGGCTCCCCGCGGGCCACCCGCAGGGCTACCAGGACAGCTTCAATGCCTTCGTCGCCGACGTCTACGAGGCCGTGCGCGGCGATGCGCCCGACGGGCTTCCGACATTCGCCGATGGGCTCCGCGCGGCGCAGCTCACGCAGGCGCTCGTCGCCTCAGCACGCGAGGGCGCGTGGGTCAGCGTTCCCACGCACGACAGGATTTCCACCATCATCTGAAAGGCCAGCAGCCAATGAAACTCGGATACTGCACCATCACGTGGGGCGGCGTCGTCGGCCATCCCGTCGGGGTGACGAGCGTCAAGGACCTCTTCTACATGACGCACGGGCCGATGGACCGGGCCGTGAATGACATCGCATCGGCCGGCTACGAGGGCGTGGAGATGTTCGACGGCAACCTCGCCGAGTACGCCGACCGCCCCGAGGAGCTCCGCGGTCTCCTCGAGGAGGCGGGCGTCTCGCTCGTGAGCGTCTACACCGGGGCGAACTTCATCTACGCCGACATCCTCCCCGACGAGCTGCACCGCATCCAGCGGTCGGCGGAACTGGCGGCCACGTTCGGCGCCGAACGCCTCGTCGTCGGCGGCGGGGCGCGACGCGCGGCGGGCACGACCGACGAGGACTACCGGCGCCTCGGCGACGCCCTCGACCGCGTCACCGACATCGCGGAGGGCTTCGGGCTCTCGGCCAGCTACCATCCTCACCTGACGACCATCGTCGAAAGCCCGGAAGAGCTCGAGCGCCTCATGCCGCTCACCAGGATCGGCTTCTGCCCCGACACCGCGCACCTCGCGGCCGGCGGCGCCGACCCCGCGGCCCTGATCCGCAAGTACCCCGAGCGCATCCGCCACGTCCACCTCAAGGACTTCCGCAAGGATCCCTTCACCTTCCTGCCCCTCGGGCAGGGCGAGCTCGACTTCCCGGACATCATCCAGGCCGTCCGCGAGAGCGGCTATGACAGCTGGCTCATGGTCGAGCTCGACGAGTACGACGGCGACCCCCGCACCGCTGCCGAGATCAGCAAGAAGTATCTGGACGCTCTCCTCCACTCCTGACCCCATCGAAAAGGAACCCATCATCATGAAGAACCTCAACGTCGGCCTCATCGGAGGCGGCTTCATGGGCAAGGCCCACTCGCTCGCCTACTCCGCGATGCCCATGTTCTTCTGGCCCGCCCCGGCCATGCCCATCCGCCACACGATCGCGGAGGCCAATGATCAGCTCGCCGCCGAAGCGGCCCGCCGCTTCGGCTTCGAGAACTCGACCTCCGACTGGCGCCGGATCATCGATGACCCGAGCATCGACGTCGTCGACATCGCGACGCCGAACCACCTCCACGCGGAGATCGCCATCGCGGCAGCGCAGGCCGGCAAGCACATCATCTGCGAAAAGCCCCTCGCCCGCACCGGCGAGGAGTCCAAGGCGATGTACGACGCGGTCAAAGACGCGGGCGTCGTGCACATGGTGGCATTCAACTACCGCCGCACGCCCGCCGTCGCCCTCGCAAAGAAGTACATCGAGGAAGGTGCGATCGGCCGTATCCTCAACTTCCGCGGGACCTATCTCCAGGACTGGAGCGCCGACCCCAACTCCCCGCTGTCGTGGCGCTTCCAGAAGTCCATCGCCGGCTCCGGCGCTCTGGGGGACATCGCAACCCACGTCATCGACATGGCCCGCTACCTCGTCGGCGAGTTCGCCTCCGTGAACTCGATCCTCTCGACCTGGATCCCCGACCGGCCCCTGCAGTCCGGCGGCGCAGACGCGCTCGGCAACGTCCGCGGCGGCGGCGGGCCCCGCGGCGAGGTCGACGTGGACGACGAGGTGATGACCATGGTCCGCTTCGCCAACGGGGCCGTCGGCTCCATCGAGGCCACCCGCAACGGCTGGGGGCGGAACAACTTCATCACGTTCGAGATCCACGGCACCGAGGGCAGCATCGTGTTCAACTACGAGCGCCGCGACGAGCTCCAGGTGTGCTTCGCCAACGACGGCGACGACCGCCGCGGCTTCCGGACCGTCTACACGGGGCCCGCCCACCCGTACGGAGATGGCCTGTGGCCGATCCCCGCGCTCGGCGTCGGCTACGGAGAGACGAAGATCATCGAGGCTCACGACTTCTTCAAGGCCATCGCCGAGGGCACCAGCGTGAGCCCGAACTTCGCTGACGGCTACCAGACCGCCCTCATCGACGACGCGATCCTCGCATCGGCAGAGAAGGATGCCTGGGTCGACGTAGCGCGCGTGGCCGAGTTCGCGGACTAGGGCCCACAACCCAAGGGGGTGGTGGGGGCAGCGGGCACGCCGCCCCCACCTCTCCCGCCAGCAGGAGGAAAGATGAACCCCTCATCCCCAGCAGACCGCAATCCAGCAGGACCGGAGGCGCAAGAAGCCTGGTTGATGCCGGTCTTTACCCCTAAACCAGGCCGGGGAGCCGAGCTGCGCACCACTCTCCAAGAGCTCCAGCATGCGAGCCGCAAGGACCGAGGCTGCCTCGAATACAGCGTCTTTGAGGTCGATGGACGATTCGTCCTCATCGAGGGCTGGGACAGCCGCGCCGACCTCGACAGCCACAACGAGCAGGCCCACGTCAAAGAATTCGTACGCGGTTCGGTGGACCTGCTCGCAGAGCCGTTCACGGTCACCCCCATTAGCCCATTGGGCTGACAGCCCCACCCTTCGAGGAGAACCCATGCCCTGCCCGTTCACCCTGTTCACCGGCCAGTGGGCCGACCTGACCCTGGAGGAGGTCGCGGAGCTCGCGGCCGGGTGGGGCTACGACGGCCTCGAGATCGCCGTCTCCGGCGAGCACCTCGACGCCGCCCGCTGGGACGACCAGGCCTACATCGACGAGCGCCTGGGCATCCTCGAGCGGCACGGGCTCAAGGTGTGGGCGATCTCGAACCACCTCAAGGGCCAGGCCGTGTGCGACGACCCGATCGACTTCCGCCACCAGGCCATCGTCGGCTCCAGGGTCTGGGGCGACGGCGACCCCGAGGGCGTGCGCCAGCGCGCCGCGGAGGAGCTGAAGAACACCGCCCGCCTCGCCCGCGCCCTCGGCGTGGACACCGTGGTCGGGTTCACCGGGTCGAAGATCTGGCAGTACGTGGCCATGTTCCCGCCCGTCCCCGCCGAGGTCATCGAGGCGGGCTACCGGGACTTCGCCGATCGCTGGAACCCGATCCTGGACGTCTTCGACGAGTGCGGGGTCCGCTTCGCCCACGAGGTCCACCCCTCCGAGATCGCCTACGACTACGTCTCCACCCAGCGGGCACTCGAGGCGATCGGCCACCGCGAGGCGTTCGGGCTGAACTGGGACCCCTCCCACATGATGTGGCAGGGCATCGACCCGGTCGCGTTCATCACCGACTTCGCCGACCGGATCTACCACGTGGACTGCAAGGACACCAGAATGCGCATGGGCAACGGCCGTGCCGGGATCCTCTCCTCCCACCTCCCCTGGGGCGACCCCCGGCGCGGCTGGGACTTCGTCTCCGCTGGCCGCGGCGACGTCCCCTGGGAGGACGCCTTCCGCGCCCTGACCGCGATCGGCTACGACGGCCCCATCTCGATCGAATGGGAGGACGCCGGCATGGACCGCATGCAAGGCGCCCCCGAAGCCCTCCAAGCGCTGAAGAAGTTCGACTTCGCCCCCAGCGCAGCCTCCTTCGACGCCGCCTTCAGCAACCAACGCTGACAAGGGCGACACGGACATGCAAGCTGCGACGAGAAGGATCCCGACGCGCGTCGACGACTGGTCCACGCTCTCCGGCTGCGAGATCGAGCTGCGCCTGGGCGGCAGGACCGTATGCGCCGGGATTGTCGGAGAGGTCTCCGCGGACGGGACACTCCTGTGCATTCAGCCTTTCGCCGGACCCCGCAGAACCTTCGACAAGCACGACTCGTACGAGGCTTGGGCCTGTTGAGCCCAGCTCGATCAGGTCCGGCCCCAGACGTGTCCCCACCATCACGAGGTGCTTCGTCTGTCAGTTCGGAATCGTCACGATCACGGGCCCGATCGCGCCGGCGGACAGCCTCACCTTGAGACCAACCTCGGTCCTCACCAGAGTTGCATCCTGCTCGGCAGAGAGCTTGGCGGCATCGAGATCGAATTGATCTGAGCGCACTCTGAGCTCCGCCCCCTCGCCGCCGTCGACGAATGCGACCAGGCCCTCCGGGCGCTCCACCCAGCGAATCCAGGGCTCATCGGAAGGCGATGCCACGCCTTGGGGCACAGGGCGGGCTCCCACCAGGTATTCCTTCCCCTTTGCCATCCACTGGCCAAGCTCAGTCAGGGAGCGGCGCTGGATGTCGGGAATCGTTCCGTCGGCCTTGGGACCGACGTTCAGGAGGAAGTGTCCGCCACGGGAGACTACATCGATGAGGTGGCGAGCCAGCTCCCGCCCGCTGAGGGACTGCTCGGGTCCTTCGACCTGGTTGTACCCGAAGGAGAAGCCGATCCCGCGGCAGTTCTCCCAGTGGGGTTCGCTCTCGTTCTGGCCCATGTGCTCGTACTCGCTCGTAGCGTAGTCGTGGTGGGTGCCCTCGCCCCAGCGATCGTTGACCAGGCCCTCCGGGTTGGCCGAGTAGAAGTGCCGGAAGAGCCTCCCCAGTCCGTGATCGCCGAAGTGCTTTCCGCCGTCTGGCCAGTTGATGTCGTTCCAGAGGATGTCGGGCTGGTAGCGGTCGACGAGGTCCCGGACGTGCTCGTAGGCGTAGGCTGCGTACTCGGCGTCCTGGGGGCGGTCCCCGTGGACGCTTGCAGAGGTGGTGTGCGGTGGGAAGGGACGCGCATGCCAATCGAGGCCGCCTGAGTAGTAGACGCCGAACCGCATCCCTGCTTTCCGGACGGATCCGCCGATCTCCTCGATCAGGTCGCGCCCGGGGCCCCTGTTGACCGTATTTCGGGTGCCCGTGCCCGGGGCGTCCCAGAGTGCGATTCCATCGTGGTGCTTGGTGGTCGGGATGACGTAGTCTGCCCCGGCGCTGCGGAAGAGCTGGGCCCAATCGTCAGGGTCGAACTGCTCGGCCTTCCACTCGTCGAGGAAGGCGTCGTAGTCCTGGCCGCCGTGGACCTCCCGGTGGTGCTGCTCGGCCGGGCTGCCTTGGATGCGGATGGTGTTGTAGTACCACTCGGCGTAGGGGTTGTGGGCGAACCAGCGGTCGTCGCTGATGGTGCCGAGGGCTCCGATGGGCTCGGCCCATGCAGGGACCGAGTAGGCGCCCCAGTGGATGAAGATGCCGAACGGCGCCTTCTCGAACCACTCGGGGATCGGCCTGTTGAATTCGCTCCACTGCCCGGGAGCAGACATCTCAGTCATGATGCTTCTTCTCTTCTCTCGAATGAGTGACGGGTGGTCGTTCGGTGCGTTTGGGGTGGCGCCCGCGGGTCAGCGGCCACCGAATCCGCTCATGCTGACGCCGCGTACGAGCTGGCGCTGGAGCAGGATGACAATTGCCAGGCTGGGAATGACCCCGAGCGTGGAGGCGGCCATCAGCGGCCCCCAGTCGATGCCGCGTTCTCCTGAGAACATCGACAGGCCGAGCGGGATCGTGGCCTGGCCGGCGTCGTTGATCACGATCAGGGGCCAGAGGAAGCTGCTCCAGTAGTCGATGAAGCTGAAGACGGCCACGACGGCGAGGGGTGCGCGCACCAGAGGCAGGATGACGCTCCAGAGGATGCGGACCGATCCGGCGCCGTCGATGCGTGCGGCTTCTTCGAATTCGACGGGCAGCGTGAGCAGGAACTGGCGGATGAGGAAGGCGCCGAAGGCGCCGAAGGCGAACGGGACGATGAGTGCCAGCAGTGAATTCACGAGACCGAGCTTGTTCATCATCACGTAGAGGGGGATCACCAGGACTTCCTGCGGCAGGACGAGCGTGCCGAGGAAGAGCAGGAAGAGGTGTTCCCTGAACCGGAACTTGAGACGGGCGAAGGCGTAGGCGGACAGCAGGGACACCACGGTCGTGAGCAGGGCGCCGCAGGTGGAGACGATGAAGCTGTTGGCGATGATGCGGGCAAACGGGATGGCGGTCCAGGCCGTGGAGTAGTTGGACCACTGGATGCTGGACCCCCACAGACTTGCACCGGTCGAGAAGACCTGCGATGTCGGCTTCAGCGACGTGGCGAACATCCAGATGAAGGGGAAGAAGAAGAGGAGCCCGACGATCGCGAGCAGCGTCCTGCTGATGGCCCCGCCCCATCGGCGCCTCCGCCTCCTCGCAATGGGCGAAAGGGAGCGAGTCCGCCGGGGCCGAGTGGCTGCTCCGGCGGCGGGACGTTCAATGGTTTCAGCTGTCATAGTTCACCAACCTCTTCTGCTGGGAGAACTGGAGTGCGGTGACGAGCATGACGATGACGAAGAGCACCCATGCCAGTGCCGAGGCATAGCCGAGCTTGTCGAAGGAGAAGGCGTTCTGGTAGAGGTGCAGGACGATGGTCTTGGTGGAATCTCCCGGCCCTCCCAGCGTCAGCAGATACGGCTGGGTGAAGACCTTGAAGGCGCCGATCACCGTCATGACTGTGCAGAAGAACAGTGCGGGCGAGAGCATGGGCAGAACGACACCGTA
The DNA here is from genome assembly GCF_036848755.1 of Sinomonas sp. Taxonomy (NCBI): domain Bacteria; kingdom Bacillati; phylum Actinomycetota; class Actinomycetes; order Micrococcales; family Micrococcaceae; genus Sinomonas; species Sinomonas sp. The sequence continues at coordinate 25,876 of NZ_DAIUJO010000035.1, forward strand.
GAACCGCTTCCATGCTCCGGCTCCGTCGATCTTGGCGGCCTCGAGGAGCTGGGGCGAGATCGCGTTCAATGCGGCTCCCAAGACGATGATGTTGTAGCCCACGCCCTGCCAGATCGACATGGCAATGATCGAGCCCATGGCGAGTCTTGGGTCACTGAGCCAGGAGGGGCCATGGATCCCGAACCCGTGGAGCAGGGTGTTGATGACCCCGTTGTCTGCGAGCATCAGCCGCCACACCAGGGCGTTGGCGACCATGGGCGTCACCACCGGGACGAAGAACACGACCCGGAAGAACGGGCCCCAGCGGCCGACGTTGTGCAGCCAGCTCGACAGGCCCAGGGCGAGCAGGAGGTTGAGGGCCGTGTACACGCCCGCGAAGAGCAGGGTGTTGCCCAGCACCGTCCAGAACACTCGGTCGGCCGTGAAGAGCCGGGAGTAGTTCTCGATCCCGACGAACTTCGGGGTTCCGAAGAGCGGCCAGTCGTAGAGGCTGATCACGAACGAGGCGACCAGCGGTACCACGATGAAGATCAGGAAGCCGAGCATCCCCGGCGCGAGGTACACAGCCGCTAGGCGGCCCTGTCCTCTGGCGGGCGAAAGCCTGCGAGGTGCGGCGGGGGCGGCTGAGGGGAGAGCAGTCATCCTTGACCTCTTCCAAGACGGGGCGGCGGGCTCTCGTATCACCGCGAGAGCCCGCCGTCAGGGTTACTGGGCAGAGTTCGTGATGGTGGAGAAGATCTGCTGGGCGGTCTGCGTCCCCCGGAAGCCTTCACCGGAGTACTGCGTGAAGAGGGTCTCCACCTGGTTCCAGTTGGGGGTCGTGATAAGCGGCCGCCCGGTCTTCAGGAGGGCTTGGACGACGTTGACATCCGAGGCCGGCTTGGTCCCCGCCCAGTCTTTGACCGAGGATTCGATCGCCGGAACGGTGCCCCGGGAGGCCCCGACGGCTCCGATGACTTCCGGGGTGGTGATCTTCATGATGTTCTTGAACGCGGCATCCTTGTCCGGGCAGGAGGCCGAGATGCCGAAGCCCGAGCCTTGGATCATGCCGATGCTCTGGCCCGAGTCCGAGGGGATGACCGCTATTCCGACCTTGCCCTTGGTCTTGGTGGTGAGCATGTCGTAGACCCAGGGGCCGTCCATGATCATGGCCGCCTGCCCGCTCATGAACGCCTGTTCCGCGACGTCGCTCGCGTCAGAGGCCTGCGGTGCCTGGGCGACCTTGTCCTTCGCCGAAAGATCGAAGGCGAACTGCTGGCTCTTCACGAGGCCCGGGTTTGTGAGGTCGAGATTGCCATCCTTCACAGGCGCGCTCCCGTTGGCGAAGCCGAGGGCAAGGCCGGGGCCCGCTCCGAACCCCGGGGGAACCGCGAGACCGTTGACCCCGCCCTTGGTCAGCGCCTTGGCGTCGGACACGAATTGGCTGGTGGTGTAGTCGGTACCCGGCTGCTTCAGCCCAGCCGCGGTGAAGAGGTCCTTGTTGTAGTACAGGACGAGGGGTTCGGCGTCATAGGGGAGGGCTCGGAGTTGGCCGTCGACCGTCATGCCGTCGATCATCGCCTTGTTGTACTGCGAAATATCGACGTTGTTCTTCTTGGCCAGGTCGTCCAAGGGGGTCAGCAGGTCCTTGAGCTCCTGGGTGCGGGCTGCCTGGGTGGTGATGATGCAGGGCGCATTTGCGCTCGAAAGCCTCGTCTTCACCTTCGTCCAGTAGTCCTGGAAGCTCGGACCCTCAAGGGTCAGATTGAAGCTCGGGTCCGTCTTCTTGGCGGCGTCGATGAAGGCCTGCCACTGGGCTCGGTCGTTCTCGTTCGAGATCCAGGTGTACATCGAAGATGCGGCGGCCTGGTTCCCGCCGCTCCCAGAGTCGCCGCCGCAGGCTGTGAGAGCGGCTGCGCCGAGGGCGGTGACTGCCAGGGCCGCGGCAATGCGGCCGAGTGTGCGGGTGGACGGCACGGCGGAAGTCCTTTCGTTCCGGGCGGTGAGGAGGAGTCCCATTTCGCTGCTTCGCGAGAACACTCATCGTGAGCTGGACCACTCTGTGTCGTCCCAGCTTTGCCCGTTCCCATCCCATCCGTCAAGGGATACATCCGATGTTTAGTGTCTGATCAAGGAGGATTGAGCGGTAATCTCGCCCATCCCCACCTCATCCATCAGATGATTCGGTGGGGTTGATCTCCGAGAGGCTTCCGACGTACTCCTCCACTGCGTACAGGTGGTTGGCCATGCGGACCCTTGCCCTCTCCGGCTCTCGTTGCCGGAGCGCTTCGAGGATGGCCAGATGCTCGCGGTGCGTCTCCATGAGCCCCTCGTAGTCATGGGTGGATCGCCACATGCGTCCGCGGATAGTCCTGGCGGAGACGGTCTCGATGAGTGCGGAGAGCACGTTATTGCCTGAGGCCTGGGCGATGAGCCGGTGGAACTCGATGTCGCACCGCATTGCCGATTCGTGGTCGGTCGGCGAGGAGCGGATGGCTTCGTTGGCCCCGTCGAGGATCCTGGCTGCCTCCCGTACCTGTTCGTCGGAGATCCGCGTGGCGGCAGCGCCAGCGGCCTCGGTCTCGAGGGCCCGGCGGACGACGTGCACTTGGAGTGCGCGTTCGCCGTCCTGCAGGCCGACCCAGAACTCCATGGCGGAAAGGAGGGCGGCCGGCTCCAGCATCGTGACGAAGGTCCCCGCCCCTTGGCGCGTCTCGAGGATGCCCATGTTCGACAGCGCGCGCACCCCTTCCCGAAGAGAGCCGCGCGACACCCCCAGCTCTGCGGCCAGGTCCTTCTCGACCGGCAGGCGGTCTCCGGGGGCCAGTCGACGGGAGGTGAGCATGGTCTTGATCCCGGAGATCACAACATCCGTCTGGGACATGGTTGGGACAGACACGGGTGGGGCCTTCCTGTTCGCGAAATGGTCAGAGTGCAACCGGGACAGTTCATCTGATCTTTCTCTTGGAAAGATCGAGTTTATTCGATATTGTCCCACAGGAGCCCTATAAACATCTGATGACTTCAGTCCCTATTTCCTTCTGGAGGGATGCTGTGCCCCGCATCACCGGCTTTCGCGTCTACGACCTGCGCTTCCCGACATCGCTCACAGCGGACGGCTCGGATGCCATGAACCAGGACGCCGACTACTCTGCTGCCTACATCATCCTCGAGACCGACGATCCCCAGCTCTATGGCTGTGGGTTCACCTTCACGATCGGGCGGGGGAACGACATCTGCGCGGCAGCGATGGAACTGCGTGCGCGTCCCCTGGTAGGGATCGAGGTCGGGTCCCTCCGCAACGAGCTGGGGAGCGTCTACCGCCGTCTGAAGAAGGATTCGCAGCTGCGCTGGCTCGGCCCCGACAAAGGAGTCGAGCACCTTGCGCTCGGCGCAGTGATGAACGCGCTCTGGGACCTCGCCGCGCGCCGGGAGCGCCTGCCGCTGTGGCGGCTCCTTGCCGAGATGACCCCGGAAGAGCTCGTCGACGCCGCCGACCTGAGCTACCTCTCCGACGCGCTGACCTCCGAGGAGGCCCTGGCCATCCTGCGCGGGCTCGAGCCGGGCCGCGAGGAGAGGATCGCGCTGTTGGAGGCCTCTGGGTACCCGTGCTACACGACCTCGGCCGGGTGGCTGGGCTACTCGGACGAGAAGCTCCGTCGCCTCTGCCAGGAGGCCGTGGACCAGGGATACCGCCACATCAAGCTCAAGGTCGGCGCGAGCCTCGAGGACGACCTCCGGCGCCTGGCGATCGCCCGCGAGGTGATCGGACCTGACGCCGATCTCATGATCGATGCGAACCAGGTCTGGGACGTCCCGGAGGCCATCGAGTGGGTGAGGAAGCTCGCCGAGTTCGATCCGCTGTGGATCGAGGAGCCGACGAGTCCCGACGACGTCCTCGGCCATGCCGCCATCCGCGAGGCCGTCCGCCCGGTCGGGGTGGCCACGGGTGAGCACGGCATGAACCGGGTGCTGTTCAAGCAGCTCTTCCAGGCCGGCGCGATCGACTACTGCCAGCTGGACGCATGCCGGCTGGCGAGCGTGAACGAGGTCCTCGCGGTACAGCTCATGGCCGCGAAATTCGGTGTCCCGGTCTGCCCGCACGCCGGCGGCGTCGGGCTCTGCGAGCTCGTCCAGCACCTCTCGATCTTCGACTTCGTGGCCGTCTCCGGGGATCTGACGGGCCGGGTGACCGAGTTCGTGGACCACCTGCACGAGCACTTCGTGGACCCGTGCACCGTGAGGGACGGCGCCTACGTCCTCCCCGCCAGCCCCGGCTACTCCGCCGAGATCCGGGAAGAGACGCTGGCGGAGTACTCCTTCCCGTCAGGCGGGTACTGGGCTTCCACTCACCTCGGGCGGCGGGAGCTCTCCCGCCGGGCCCAGCAGAGCGGGCACGACGAGGTCGCCTTCGCCCGCAGCGCCGAAGAGGAGCTCGTGTGATCAGCTACTCCCTCACCCACCCTGTCCTCCTCCGCGCCCTCGCCGAGTCCGGGCACGGGACCCAGATCCTGATCGCAGACGGGAACTATCCGCACAACACCGGAGCGGCCGCCTCGGCCGTGCGCGTCCCGCTGAACCTGCGGCCCGGGCTGCTCACGGTGGACCAGATCCTCGAAGTGCTCGTCGAGGCCGTGCCCATCGAGGCCGCCGCCGTGATGGCCACGGCGGACGGATCCACATCCGAGGCCGCCCGGGGCTACGAGGACGTCCTCGGACCGGGCGTGCCCTTCACCATGCACGAGCGCTTCGCCTTCTACGAGGCAGCCCGCCAGCCGGACGTCGCGGTCGTGATCGCCAGCGGGGACGTGCGGCAGTACGCGAATCTCCTGCTCACCATCGGGGTGCGCACCGAGGCGGCCCAGTGAGTGGAACCCCCCAGTTCGTCGACGCCCACCTCCATCTGTGGGATCCCGCCTGCCTCGACTACCCCTGGCTCGACGCGATTCCGGACCTGAAGCGCAAGTTCCTTCCTGAGGACCTCCCGCTCGCCAGGGGACAGCGAGTCGGGGCCGTGTTCGTCCAAGCCGACTGCGCGCCCCAGCAGGGGATCGCGGAAGTCGACTGGGTCCTCGCGCACACGTGGCCCGAACTGTCGGCCGTCGTCGCCTTCGCGCCGTTGCAACTCGGCGACGCCCTCAGGCCGCACCTTGAGGATCTTGCGAGGCGCCCGTCGGTCAAGGGCGTCCGTCACCTGCTGCAGGACAGCGACACGTTGTTCATCGCCGCCGAATCCACGATCGCCGGAGCTCGGGCGGTCGCCGAGGCCGGGCTGGTATTCGACGCGTGCATCCGCTGGCATCAGCTCGGGTCGCTCACCAGATTCGCCCGGCGCCTGCCGGAGCTGCCGATCGTGCTGGACCATATGGGCAAGCCGCCCCTCGCCGAGGGTCCTTTCGCCGAGTGGCGTGATGGGATGCGGCGCCTGGCGGCGCTCGAGAACGTCTCGGTCAAACTCTCCGGAGCCGCCCCCGAAGCCGCCCCCGGGCGTCCGCTGGCCGAACAGGCCCTGCCCTACCTCCACGAGACCCTTTCCCTCTTCGGAGCCTCCCGCTGCATGCTGGGCAGCGACTGGCCGGTGTCAGCCCAGACAGACGGGCAATATATGGGGTGGGTGGACCTCGTCCTCGGTCAAGCCCTCGCAGGAGCCAGCGCAGAGGAAATGACAGGCGTCGCAGCCCGGACGGCGGCCCGCTTCTATGGATTCGAACCCGACCTCCCGCATGGAAGGACCGATTGATGCAGAAACGCACCATCCCAGGCACCTCTCTCGCCCTGACAACCCTCGGGTTCGGGGGCGCGCCCATCGGCAACCTGTACCGCGAGGTCAGCGACGCGGATGCCATCGGCGCAGTCCAGGCCGCGTGGGAGCACGGCATCCGCTACTTCGACACCGCCCCCCACTACGGGCTCGGGCTGTCCGAGCGGCGGATCGGCGAAGCCCTGCGCGGGGCGCCCCGCGGCGACTACGTCCTCTCGACCAAGGTCGGCAGGCTCCTGCGCCCCAACCCGAGCCCCGGAGGCCGGGACACCGAGGGATTCGACGTCGACGACGGCCTCGTACGGGTGCGGGACTACTCCCGCGACGGGGTCCTGCGCTCGATCGAGGAGAGCCTGGCACGCCTGGGGACCGACCGCATCGACATCGTCTACATCCACGACCCGGACGACTACTGGGCCGAGGCCCTCGACGGCGCTGTCCCGGCCCTGTCCCAGCTGCGCGACGAAGGCGTCATCGGGGCCTACGGGGCGGGGATGAACCAGTCGGAGATGCTGCACCGGTTCGTGACCGCCACCGACGTGGACGTCGTCATGCTCGCCGGCCGCTACACCCTCCTGGAGCAAGGGGCCAGGGAAGACCTCCTGCCCGCGTGCGCCGAGCGCGGAGTCGGCGTCGTCAACGTCGGGGTCTTCAACTCCGGGCTCCTCTCCAAGGACAGGCCGGCCCCCGGCGCGACGTACAACTACGCACCCGCGCCCGCTGAACTCCTCGAGCGGGCCAACCTGCTCGCCGACATCTGCGAACGGCACGGCACGAGCCTTCCCGCCGCGGCCCTGGCGTTCTCCTTCCGTGAACCCCTCGTCACGAGCGTCGTCGTCGGCATGCGCACCGCCGCCCAAGCGGAACGGAACACGGCACTGGGCGCCCAGGAGGTCCCGCAGTCCCTCTGGGACGAACTGGAGGAACGCGGACTGATCGACACGGTCCCCGGGCCAGCCGCCACGGAGTCCCCCAGCAGGGAAGGAGCAGCCCGATGAGGTTCATGCGGATCGGCGAACCGGGCAGCGAGCAGCCGGTCGTCCTTCACGACGGCCGCGCGTACTCGCTGAGCCCCCTCACCCAGGATCTGGACGGCGCGTTCTGGGCCGACGGGCCCCAGAAGGCCGCCGAGGCCCTCGCCGAAGGAACACTCTCCGAAGTCGGCCTCGACGGGATCCGGGTGGGGCCGCCCATCGCGCGCCCCGGTGCGGTGGTGTGCATCGGGCAGAACTATGCGGCCCACGCCGCGGAATCCGGATCGGCCCCACCGGCACGGCCGATCGTGTTCTTCAAGACGCCGAACACGGTCGCTGGACCGTTCGACACCGTCACCATCCCGGAGAACTCAGAGAAGACGGACTGGGAGGTCGAGCTCGGCGTCGTCATCGGCAGGGCCGCCGCCTACCTCTCCTCACCCGAAGACGCGGGCGAGCACATAGCCGGCTACGTCACGGCCAACGACCTCTCCGAGCGGACCTATCAGCTCGAGGAATCGGGCGGCCAGTGGAGCAAGGGCAAATGCGTCAAGGGCTACCTCCCGCTGGGCCCCGTCCTCGTGACTCCCGAAGAGGTCGAGCCGTCCGGGCTCCGGCTCCGCAGCTGGGTGAACGGCGAACCACGCCAGGACTCCTCGACCGCCGACATGATCTTCGGCGTGAACGAGCTCGTCTACGACCTCAGCCAGTACATGGAACTCGAGCCCGGGGACCTCATCCTCACCGGCACCCCCGAGGGCGTGGCGCTCTCCGGCCGATTCCCTTACCTCAAGGACGGGGACGTCGTCGAACTCGAGATCGACGGACTCGGCAGGCAGCGGCAGGACTACGCCCGGCGAGCACGAAAGGAAGACCGAATTGGCAGCAGAGTTTGACGGCCTGAGGGCCATCGTGACGGGCGGGGCTTCGGGAATAGGCGCCGCGACCACGTCCTACCTCATGGAGCGGGGATGCGCGGTTGCCGTGCTCGACCTCGCTCCCGCCTCGGCTCCGGCAGGGGCTATCAGGATCGCGTGCGACGTCTCGGACACCGCCTCGGTCGAAGCCGCCGTCGACGAGGCTGCCCGGGAATTGGGCGGCCTCGACATCGTGGTGAACAACGCGGGCATCGGTGCCCAGGGCACCGTCGAGGACAACGACGACGACGAATGGCGGCGGGTGCTGGAGGTGAACGTCCTCGGCATCGTCCGAGTGTCGCGCGCCGCGCTGCCGCACCTGAGGAAGTCCGACCGTGCGGCGATCGTCAACACCTCCTCCATCGCGGCCACGGCGGGCCTCCCGCAACGCGCGCTCTACTCAGCGAGCAAGGGCGCGGTCTATTCGCTGACGCTGGCCATGGCAGCAGACCATATCCGAGAAGGCATCCGGGTGAACTGCGTCAGCCCAGGCACGGCCGATACACCGTGGGTCAGCCGTCTGCTGGACAAGGCGCCCGACCCGGCCGCGGAGCGGGCTGCCCTCAACGCCCGCCAACCGCACGGACGGCTCGTCTCCGCCCAGGAGGTCGCCGCCGCAATCGCCTACCTCGCCAGCCCCCTCAACGGCTCCACCACCGGGGTGTCCCTAGCTGTCGACGGCGGCATGAACGGCCTACGCCTGCGGCCCGCTTCCGGACAGTAGGCCCGAACAGCGGAGAGCGATGCGGCGAGAACCTCTAGGGATGACCGCGTTCGGCGAGTTCGGTCAGAGGGGCGGGCCAGGATAGGGGCCGTGAGGCAGTCTGGGCGCGGAATCCTTACGGCCGCGGAGTGCGAGGCGCAGGCCCGCCAGCCCCGCTGCCGAGATGATGACGATTCCTGCGAAGTAGAACACCGACGAGAGCGATGAGACTTCCGCGGAAGTTCCGGGCCGCAGGAAGCCATATTGGAGCGCCGGCACGGCGTTTCCCGTGACGACGACGGCGATCAGCGCCGCGAGGCCGCCCATCGAGTCCCAGAGGGCGTGCAGGATGACGACCGCGATGAACGCGCCAATGACCCGCCCCGTCAGCCGGTACTTCGCGGCCCGCCCTGTCGCGCCGAAGATCACTGCCCCGAGGAGCGCGGTCCACAGCACATGGCAGACCGGCGTGAGGATGGATCGCATGGCCTCCGTCTGCAGCATGGACGCGAGGTCGATGCCCTGGGCCGTGACGGCGGCATTGAACGCGTAGCCCGCCGATTCGAACGCCGCGAACCCCGCGCCGACGGAGGCGCCGAGGAGGGCTCCTTGCCGCGCCGTCTTGGGCACCACGGAGCGGCCGACGACGAGCAGGACGAGCGCCTTGACCGCTTCCTCGATGAGCCCCACGCGCAGATAGATCCACGTGGTGACGTGCAGGTCGGCCTCGAGCAGAGACGCCGCCAGGACGCCGACGACGCCGCCAGCGAAGAAGGCGAGGAAGACGTGGATCGGGGCCAGATTCCCGGTGACGCGTTCGACGGCGAACAGGACCACGCTGAACGGCACGAGGAAGCTGCCGAGCAGGATGAGGGTGGGGATGAGGTTCGAGTTGAGCGTAGACGCCGTGACGAAGATCGTGGCGATCCAGAGGGCGAGCCCGACGAGGAGGGCCTTCCACCACCAGCCGTGGCGATGGGTGCGTGCGGCGGGATAGTAGTGTGCGTCCACGAAAGCGGCACTACCCCGGCGGCCCGTCGCCGAAACGGCGGCGCCTGAACAGCCCCACGCCACAAGGCGGAGCCCCACCGCAACAGAACAGGCCCCCAGCAACAGAACAGGCCCCCAGCCAAGGGCTGAAGGGGCCTGTTCTGCGGACACGTGGAGCGGCCGACGGGAATCGAACCCGCGTATCAGGCTTGGGAAGCGTGCGCTCTGCCATTGAGCTACGGCCGCGTGGCCCGGAGGGCTCCAACCAGCTTACAACACCGGGTGGAGTGCTCCGTGCACGGAAATCACTCCCCGCGGAGTGGTCGGTTGGCGATGATGGGGTCGGCGCCGGTGTGGCCGTTGCGG